>UQMW01000006.1 GCA_900542275.1 uncultured Collinsella sp. | reverse complement strand
CGGCCGGTTACGGCGTTTGGAAAACGCCGTAACCTACAAAATGAGCATGGCGTCGCCAAAGCTGAAGAAGCGGTAGCGCTCCTCGATGGCGGCGGCGTAGGCATCCATGATCTGGTCGCGGGTGGCCAGCGCGCTCACGAGCATCATGAGCGTAGAGCGCGGCACGTGGAAGTTCGTGATCAGCGCGTCGACCACGTGATAGGTCGAGCCGGGCATGAGGTAGAGCTGCGTCGTCGCGTTCTCGCGCACCACGATGTCGCCGCGGCCGAGCGTATCGGCCCCGTCCTCGCGGCCCTCAAAATAGCGCGCCGTCACGGCCGGATCGGACACCGGAGCATCGGCGTCAAACGCGCTCTCGAGCGAGCGCACCGCCGTGGTACCGACAGCGATCACACGATGGCCTTCGGCCTTCGCCTTATGCACGGCGTCGACCACCTCCTGCGACACGTGATAGCGCTCGGTGTGCATGACGTGCTGCGTGGGATCGTCCTCCTCCACCAGACGGAAGGTATCGATGCCCACCTCGAGCTCGACGGCGGCAAACTTCGCACCCTTGGCCTCGATGGCAGCCATGAGCTCGGGCGTAAAGTGCAGGCCCGCCGTGGGAGCAGCAGCCGAGTGCTCCTCTTTCATGGCATAGACGGTCTGGTACTTCTCGGGATCGCCTTCGTAGTCGGTAATGTAGGGCGGCAGCGGCACGTGACCGGCGGCGTGAATGGCCTCGTCGAGCGTGCGCGGCTCGCCGGCGGCATTGCAACCGGCCGGCTCAAAGCGCACCAGACGGCCGCCGCGGCTATCGGTGACAAAGTCGACGACCTCGGCCGTCAGCACCACGGGCGCGCCCTCGGGCGCATGGGCGCCACCGGCGCGATACTCAATCTGAGCACCGGGCTTCAGGCGCTTACCCGGCTTGACCAGGCACTCCCAAACGTGGCCCAGCGGGTCAACGTCCTCGCGGCGCTTGAGTAGCAGCGTCTCGACCACGCCGCCCGAGCCTGCCTTGCGACCGATCAGGCGGGCCGGCATCACGCGCGTCTTGTTGATGACGAGCACATCGCCCGGCTCGATATAGTCGATGATGTCGCGGAAGATGCGGTGCTCGACGGTGCCGCCATGCTCCAGCGGCGTTCCTGCCTGGGAGCCTTTGCGATCCACCACCAGCAGGCGGCAGGAGTCGCGCGGCTCGGCAGGAGCCTGGGCAATCAGTTCCTCAGGAAGGTTGTAGTCAAAATCATCGGTACGCATAGACACGTCGGATACTCCTTATATAGCTAAAGTCCGCTCTACATCCTAGCAGGCTGACGTCCCAAATGAACTACTTTTTGGCGGCTTTGCGCTCGTCGCGGATGCGGGCGCGATCCATGGCCGCCTCGACCGCCGAGAAACGGCAGCCGCAATAGTTCTGCCGATACATGCCCAGCTCGCGCGAGCGGCGCGTAGCCTCGGGGTAGTACGGGCGAAAATCGCGAATCACCGGGGTGAGACCGCGGGCGACAGCCAGACGCTCCAAAACATCATTGCAGGTATCGAACAGCTGATACGGCGAGACGGCGAGCGTCGTGCCCACAAACTCAAACCCGCGCTCCTGGGCCACGCGGCACGCCTCGGCCAAGCGCAAGGCATAGCACGAGCGACAGCGACGGGGCCGATCGGCACCCAGCGGGGCCACGCCGGCCTCCCAGCGCTCGCGGTCCTCCCCCGCCTCGATGAGCTCGATGTCGCCATCGGCACACCACCGGCGCAGCTCGTCCAGACGCCGCCGCCATTCATCGCGCGGTTGAATATTGGGATTGGTCCAGCAAATCGTGGGCTCAAACCCCTCCTCGCGCAGCAGGCGAACCGGCTCAAGCGAGCATGGTGCACAGCACGCATGCAGCAACAACGACTTCATCGACATCTCCTCACCCGAAAAAGCGCACGCCAAAGGACGTGTCCTCGCAGGCGGCTATGCGGCGGTCGCGCAGGATCGTCCGCACGTAATACCAGTCGCCCACACAGCTCGACAAGTGCAGACCAGCCGCCAGGTAGCACAGCAGCGGATAGTCCGAGAACGCAAACCCCAGGGCAAACGCCGCCGTCACAACAACCGTCGGCGCCAGGCAAACCGCCATGTACCGCCGGCGCGAATACACAACGCCCTCGGCGCAGGCATAGATCATCGCCGTCTCGCGATTCGCCCCAAAGGTCACCTGCGCGCCCGCAGGCGCCAGCAGCTTAAAAAACACCGCATGCACCAGCTCGTGCACGGCAAACGATGCCATTGAGACCGCAGCCAAGCCGACTATCCAGCCCACGACAGCCATCCAGCCGCCCGCCTCAGCCGCGTCCAAGTCCGCAGGCCCGCCCAACAGCATAAACACCGGCACCAGGCACACGGCAAACACCGCGATCACGGCCATCCCCCACACGAAGCAAGCGTGTAGAAAATCCTCGTCCTCAAACGCATGTATGTTGGAAATCTCATTCATAGCATCTTAGGATAGCGCCCCTGCCACGCACCCGCCCGCATGTGCGATAATGTCGAACGATATGCACGAATTGACCACCGCGCCGCCGAACCCCGTGCCCGGCCGCGCTCTTACCTATATGCGAAGGAGTCCCATGGCATCCAAATACTCCATGAACGACCGTCCCAGCTGGCCGCGCCGCGCCATCGTTACCGCCGGCGAGCCCTACGGCAACAAGGGTCTGCACTTTGGCCACGTCGGCGGCGTCTTTGTCCCGGCCGACTTCTTCGCCCGCTTCCTGCGCGACCGCCTGGGCCGCGAAAACGTCATCTTCACCTCGGGCACCGACTGCTACGGTTCGCCCATCATGGAGAGCTACCGCAAGCTCAAGGAGAACGAGGGCTACGGCAAGTCCATCGGCGAGTATGTCGAGTCCAATCACTCCCGCCAGGCCGCGACCCTCAACAACTACAACATCAGCTGCGACATCTACGGCGGCTCGGGCCTTGAGCCGGCGGCCCAGATCCACAACGAGGTGACTGCCGAGATTATCGAGCGCCTGCACGAGCAGGGCACCATCTCCAAGCGCTCCACGCTGCAGTTCTACGATGCCAAGGCCGGCACGTTCCTCAACGGCCGCCAGGTCATCGGCCGCTGCCCCATCCAGGGCTGCAAGTCCGAGAAGGCTTATGCCGACGAGTGCGATCTGGGCCACCAGTTTGAGCCCGAGGAGCTCATCGCGCCCAAGAGCCAGCTCACCGGCGAGGTGCCCGAGCTGCGCCCGGTCGACAACCTCTACTTCGACCTGCCGGCCTACCTCGACTTTATGAAGACCTATACCGCCAAGCTCGCCCAGAACCCGCAGGTTCGCTCCGTGGTCTCCAAGACCATGGAGGAGTGGCTGCTGCCGGCCCAGCTCTATATCCAGAACAAGTTCCGCGAGGCCTTCGATGCCGTCGAGGATCAGCTTCCCGAGCACACCGTGCTGGAGCCCGAGGGCAACAAGAGCAGCTTTACCGTCACCTTCCCCAGCTGGAAGGAGCGCGACGATGCCCACGCAGTGCTCGCCAACGGTGGCGTGCGCTTCCGCAGCGGCAAGGCGCTCGTGCCCTTCCGCATCACCGGCAACATCGACTGGGGCGTTCCGGTGCCCGAGGTCGATGGCGTCTCCGACGTCACCTGCTGGTGCTGGCCCGAGAGCCTGTGGGCGCCCATCAGCTATACGCGTACCGTGCTCGCACGCGATGCCAAGGCCGCCGGCGTGACCGAGGGCGTCGCCGCCCAGGATGCCGCCCTCATGGGCGAGCCCGCCGCCGATTCCACGCAGGTGCCCGCACCCACCTACCAGCACAGCTCGCTCGACTGGCGCGACTGGTGGTGCTCTGACGACGCTCAGATCTACCAGTTTATCGGTCAGGACAACATCTATTTCTACTGCATCGCGCAGACCGCCATGTGGGAGGCCCTGGGCTGGGACCTCACGCAGAGCACCGTCAGCGCCTGCTACCACCTGCTCTACATGGGCAAAAAGGCCAGCTCGTCCTCGCAGACGCCTCCCCCGCCGGCAGACGACCTGCTCAACCACTACACCTGCGAGCAGATGCGTGCGCACTGGCTGTCGCTCGGCCTGTCCGAGAAGCCGGTAAGCTTTAGCCCCAAGGCATACGACACGCGTGTGACCGGCAAGGACAAGGACGGCAACGAGGTACGCGCCTGCGACGACAAGCGCGTTATCGACCCGGCCCTTAAGGAGAGCGCGCTGCTGACCGGCGTGTTCAACCGTCTGGCCCGCAGCTGCTTCTACGGCGTCGCCGTCAAGGAAGGCGACGAGAGCCCCTACCGCAACGGCTGCATCCCCGCCGGTGCCGCTTCTGACACCGTGGTCGAAGCCGCTGAGCAGGCAGCTCTCGCCTTTGAGCAGGCTATGTACAAGTTCGAGACGCACCGCGCGCTTGCCGTGTGCGACGACTACCTGCGCGCCGCCAACAAGCGCTGGAGCGACGCTTCCAAGGCCGCCAACAAGCTCGAGGGTAACGAGGCAAACGCCGCAATGACGCAGGCGCTCGTCGACGCCTTTACCGAGCTGCGCGTGGCGACCGTGCTCATGCACGGCATCGTCCCTGCCGGCTGCGAGCTCATCTGCGAGTACTTCGACATCGACCCGGTCGCCTTCTTTAGCTGGGATAACATCTTCGCCTCCACGGATGAGTTTGTGGAGAGCTTGGGCGAGAAGCCCGGCGAGCACCGCGTAAAGCCGCTGCCCCCGCGCTTCGACTTCTTTAGCAAGCACGAGAGCCAGTACTAAACACTCGACATGTAATGGAATGGGAAGGAAAGACGGATGTCCAAGCCGCGTCGTCGTAAGCAGAAAAAGCAGGTTAAGCCCGAGCTCAAGCTCAGGCAGTTTGCCGCCACCGAGCTTTCCGACCAGCTTGCCGCCCTTCCTTGCGCCGCCGACCTGCCGCGCTTTATGGTCGACACGGTCGCCGGCGCCTATGCGCCCGCCGATGCCGAGCTCATGATCGAGGGCTTCGGCGCCGCGGCCACACGCCCGGTCACGCTGCGCGCCAACACGCTCAAGGCAACCGCCGAGGACATCGCTGCGGCGCTCGATGCCGCCGGCATCGCCCACAACGCTGTCGCCTGGTACCCGGACGCCTTTATCCTGCCCGAGGCCCAGGTTTCCGATCTGTGGGATCTCGACATCTACCGCGACGGCAAAATCTACCTGCAGAGCCTGTCGTCCATGATGCCGCCGCTGGTCCTGGGCGCACAGGCAGGCGAGGACATCCTGGACATGTGCGCAGCCCCCGGTGGCAAGACGACGCAGATCGCCGCCCTCACGCAGGGGCAGGCGCACCTTACCGCCTGCGAGATGAGCATTCCCCGCGCCGAGAAGCTCGAAGCCAACCTCCACCGCCAAGGCGCAAAAAACGTGCCCGTCATGCGCATCGACGCACGCGAGCTCGACGAGTTCTTCCGCTTTGACCGCATCCTGCTCGACGCCCCCTGCACCGGCACGGGCACCGTCATCAGCGGCAACGAGAAAAGCCTGCGCGGCCTGACCGAGCAGCTGCTGAGCAAGTGTGCCCGCTCGCAGCGAGCACTTCTGGACCGCGCCATGGGAGCCCTTAAACCGGGCGGCACGCTCGTCTATTCGACTTGTTCGATCTTGCCGCAGGAAAACGAGGACGCCCTGCAAGAGGCCCTCGACAAGCACATGGATTGCGAGCTTATCCCCCTCGACGGCACGCCGAGCGAAAGTGAAACGCGCCGTGCTCAGGAAGTTGGCGAAGAGCCACGCATCGAGTGCAACGCCCTCACCGAGGCCATCGCCGCCAGCCACGTCTCGTCCGTCGCCAACGGTATGCCCGGCACGCTGACCATTCCGCCTAGCCGCGACTTTGAGGGCTTCTACATTGCCCTGATCCGAAAACGCAGCTAGCGCACGGATCCAAAACTCAACAAGCTATCTCTGTGCGCGTTTGCCCTGCTGGTCGCGATGCTGTTTAAGCATCGCGCGCTCCTTGCGTTCGACCCTTTTGCCCTTAATGGCCGTGACCACAAAGTAGATGACCGCGGCGGCAACGATTGCGCCCACACACAGGCCAATCGAGCCCAACATTGCTGTCAATTCCATACCGCGTCACCTCTCTTTTAAACGGGACTTTCAAGATAGCACCTCGATCCCCGCCACCACAGCTCCTTCACGTTCGCCGCCCTTCGGTCTAACGGAGGACGCGGCGGGGAAAAATCAACTCGTCAAACGATTTAGCAAGCACAACGCTGCCGGTACCCTGCCGGCCGTCATCACATAGAATCGAGCCTCCATGGATACCCTCAACGATCTAAACGAGCGCGTCGACGCCTTCGTCGGCACCAGCTCCTTCGACACGCCTGCCGCGGCAAACGACCAAGCTCCCATCGATGTGCCCGCCGAGGTTCACGAAGACATCGTCGCCTCGGTCGATTTCTCCGAGGTCGAGCTCGCAGACGAGTTCACCGAGCCCCAGGTAGCCGTCACGCCCAACGGCCTGCTCCCTATGGAGCCGCTGCCCATCGACGGGCGCCTGCGCAAGGCGGCCCTTCGCATGCCTGACGAGATTGAGGAGGCCAGCGGCTTCACGCTCTTCGGCCGTCGTATCAAATCGCTCATCTACACCACCGACGTCGCGGTCATCCGCAACTCCAACGCCGATGCCGTCTTTGCCGTCTACCCCTTCACGCCGCAGCCCGCCATTACGCAGGCGTTGCTGACCGTCGCCGAGTGCCCGGTCTTCGTAGGCGTGGGCGGTGGCACCACCACCGGCAAGCGCTCCGTTCAGATGGCAGCCGTCTCCGAGATGCAGGGCGCGGCGGGCTGTGTGGTCAACTCCCCCGCCACCGCCGAGATGGTCGAGCACATCACCAACATCGCCGACATCCCCGTCATCGCCACGGTCGTACGTTGCGACGACGATGCTCACGCAAAGGTGCGCGCCGGCGCCAAGATTCTTAACATCGCCGCTGGCAAAAACACGCCGCAGGTCCTGCGTGAACTGCGCGAGCACTATCCCAACCTGCCGCTCATCGCGCCGGGCGGCAAGACGCCCGAGAGCATCCGCGAGACCATCGCCGCCGGCGCCAACGCCATCATCTGGACGCCGCCTTCGGCACAGCAGCTACAGACCGACATGATGCAGCGTTATCGCAAGATGAAGGAAGACGCCACGCCCGTTATCTCGCGCGACGATGTGCCCATTATCGACCAGGTCGCCGCCGCCGAAGTCAGCCAGGTCGAGAACATGAATCCCGACGTGCCGATTCCCGACGAGGTCATCGAGCGCGTCGCTTCGATCCACGAGCGCGTCGAGGAGCGTCGCGCCAACCGCGGGCTCAAGCCCTCACTGCACGGCTTTTTCTTCCGAGGAAAGAAACGCTAACCCCCAACAGCAAGGCCCGCCCCACAAACGTGAGGCGGGCCGTTTTCGTTTGAGCAATCATGCAGCGATGTGATGGGGCAAATTAATCCACGCGCTTGTCGCCCATAAAGAAGAGCGCCACCGTACCAGGTCCGGTATGCGAGCCAATCAGAGTACCGATGTTATTGATCTCAATCTTGCCTTTAAGCTGCGGAACCTGTTCCTCAATCAGCGCCGCAACTGCTTCGGCATCCTCGCGGCACGCCGAGTGCGACATGATGCACTTACCCGAATAATCCGCACCGTCCTGCACGTGTGCCATCATGGTCTTAGCCATCTCGGAAATCGCGCGCTTCTTAGTGCGAATCTTCTCACGTGGCGACAGCTTGCCGTCGCAATCGACCGTCATAAGTGGGCAAATCTTAAGCGCCGTGCCGATGATCGCGCTCGCAGCCGAAATGCGACCGCCGCGCAGGTAGCTCGACAGATCGGTCGAGAAGAACCAGTGGTGCAGGTTGAGCTTATGCTCCTCGATCCAAGCGGCCGTCTCGTCGAGTGAAGCCCCGCTATCGCGCACGTCGGCGGCACATTCCGCCAGCAGGCCAAAGCCCGAAGACGCTGCCAGCGAATCGATGACGCGCACCTTGCCGCCCTGGGGATAGCGATCCGCGAGCATCTGCGCCGCAACGCAGGCCGATCCATACGTGCCCGAAATACCCGACGACAACGTCAGGTGCAGCACGTCTTTGCCCTCGGCAACAAGCGGCTCCCAAAACTCCTCGTACTCACCCACGCTCACCTGAGACGTCTTGGGCATGGCGCCCGCGGATATCTGGGCAAAAACTCGTCCGGCGTAATCGACTGATACAGATCGTCCGCATAGACAACATCGTCGATCTCGTAATGAAAACACACGACAGGGATATTGCGCGATTCAAAGAACTCCCGAGTTCGATCGGCGGCGGATTCACAGGTCAGGACAAAATCACTCATATGAGGCTCCTTACTCATTGCTGCGCAAATTATCGCACAGTGAGCCTATATACGGTACATATGTCCACTATTTACCAAATCGAACCAATAATAGCGAACATCTTTACCACCATCGTCTCCACCGACCCCACGCATAAATATCTGAGAAAACACCTTCTGTCGTCTCCACTCAACCGCCATATCTACCTCAACTAAATCGATTTAGCAAACCGTTCAGCCGACAATTCAGCCACCGGCGCTAAATCGAAACAAAGCCGGCGCATACTGATAAACGTTTGACGATGTTTATCAGTTTTACCAACCCCATCGGAAGGTGTTTCATGGTCGCATTCGATCGCAATCCGCAAGACTTCAAGTATCTGCGTCTGCTGTCGAAACAATTTCCCACCGAGCAATCCGCGTTTACCGAGATCATCAATCTCTCGGCCATCCTCAACCTGCCCAAAGGCACCGAGCATTTTATGAGCGACGTGCATGGCGAGTACGAAGCCTTTATGCACATCCTCAACAACTGCTCGGGCGTCGTGCGCGAGCATGTCGACGAGATTTTTGGCGGCACGCTTTCCTTTGACGAAAAGGGCGAGCTGTGCACGCTCATCTACTACCCGCACGAGAAGATCGAGCTGGTCCGCAGCCAGCGCGAGGACTCGCCCACCTGGTACAAGACGATGCTTGACCAACTCATTGTGGTTGCCCGCTCGCTTTCGAGCCGTTATACGCGCTCCAAGGTGCGTAAGGCCATCCCACGCGATTACGCCTACATCATCGACGAGCTGCTGCACACGCACCCGGACGAGAACAACTATCGCGTGCGCTATCACGAGCGCATCGTGGAGTCCATCCTGGAGACCGCAAGCGCCGACGACTTTATCGAGTCGCTTGCCTCGCTCATCAAGCGCCTGGCCGTCGACCACCTGCACCTGGTGGGCGACATCTTCGACCGCGGTGGCGGCGCGGCCAAGATTATGGACCGCCTGCTCACCTACCATTCACTCGACATCCAGTGGGGCAACCACGACCTGCTGTGGATGGGCGCTGCGGCCGGTGAGCCCGCCTGCATCGCCACGGTGCTGCGCAACAACCTACGCTACGACAACTACGAGATCCTGGAGAACGACTACGGCATCTCGCTGCGTGAGCTTGTCGCCTTTGCCGATGCCACCTACACCGCCGGTGAGTCCATCACCCCGCTGATCAAGGCCATCAACGTGCTGCTCTTTAAGCTCGAGGGTCAGATTATCCAGCGCCATCCCGAGTTCGACATGACCGACCGCCTGTTACTCGACAAGATCGACCACGACACCGGCACGGTCACGCTCGCCGACGGCAGCGTGTGGCCGCTCACGACCAACGACTTCCCCACCGTCGACCCGACGGACCCCTATACGCTCACGTCTCAGGAGCAGCACATCATCGACAAGCTCGTGTCCGAGTTTGTCACCGCCGATCACCTGCATCGCCATATCGATTTCCTCTATTCCCACGGCTCGATGTACAAGGTCGCCAACGGCAACCTGCTGTTCCATGGCTGCGTGCCGCTCAACGAAGACGGCACCTTTAGCAGCATGAACTGCCTGGGCACCTGGCACGCTGGCCGCGATTATCTCGATTTTTGCGACCACATCGCCCGCCGCGCCTGGCGCGTGGGCGACCGCGACGCTCTCGACTGGATGTGGTACCTGTGGATTGGCTTTAACTCACCCGCCAGCGGACGCCTGGTGCGCACCTTTGAGCGCGCCTATATCGCCGATAAGAGCACCTGGGTCGAGCCGATGGACCCGTACTTTACGCTTACCAAGTCGCCCTCGGTCTGCGATGACATCATGCGCGAGTTTGGCGTCGCGCCCATGGCATGCTCACCGACCGGTCACATCATCAACGGCCACACGCCCGTTAAAACCACCAAGGGCGAGCAGCCCATCCGCGCCAAGGGCAAGCTGCTGGTCATCGATGGCGGCTTCTGCCGCGCTTACCATCCCAAGACGGGTATCGCCGGCTATACGCTCATCTCGAGCTCGCGCGGCTGCCGCCTCAAGTCGCACCGGGCCTTTACGACGGTTGCCGAGGCACTCACACGCAACGTGGACATCGAGAGCGAGACCAATCGTTTTGACCAAGCAGACCGTCGCCGCATGGTGAGCGACACCGATTCCGGTGTCAAGATCCGCAGCCAGATCCAGGACCTGCGCCAGCTGCTCGATGCATATAGAAACGGTGCTATCGAGGAGCGCGCCTAGCTCCACCCGTGGGGATTGGCTAAACTTGCTAAGTTTGTCATCCCCGCGGCGCTTCGGCGCCAGCTTAAGGCAGGTACCATGCAAAAGCTCCTTGCGCAGATCATGAAATTTGGCGTCGTCGGTGTCATTGCCACGGTCATCGACTTTGGCATTATGAATCTGCTCCACTACGGTCTGGGCCTCAACATCCTAATCGCCAACACCAGCGGCTTTATCATCTCACTCATCTTTAACTACCTCGCCAGCATGAAGTACGTGTTTGCGCACAAGGAGGGCATGAGCCGCCGCCGCGAGTTCATTATCTTTGTCGTGCTGTCCGTGATCGGCCTGGTACTCAACGACGCTATCGTGTTGACACTCAACGCCGGTCTGGGACTCGAGGCCAATATCGCCAAGATCTGCGCCACCGCGCTTGTCATGGTCTACAACTTTGTGACCCGAAAGATCTTCCTGGAAGGCGACGAGACCAAGTAACTCGCAACCTTACAGCTTTACGATGCCCACGGATGACGCACGTCGAGCGCTGTGTCGTTCGTGGGCTTTGCTCGTATACGGGCAAATTTTCAACGTTTGCGGATTAGCTCTTGAAAATTTGGCGAGTTCGTATAGTTCTTGGCAAGGACCTTACGTTTCCCTTGCAAAAGCTCTAAAGTATCCTCTGCTCGATTCATCAACGCATTGGATGTGATTACGTGCGCAAGGCACTGGCACAACCTCATACCAAGCAGTTCCTCAAGTTCGCTGTCGTGGGTCTTATCTCCTTTGGCATCGACTGGGGTATGCTCATTGCGCTCGTCGAGCTGTTTCACCTCGACTTTTTGATGAGCACCACGGTCTCGTTTACCACGTCCGTCGTGGTCAACTACTGGCTCAGCATGAAGTACGTGTTCGACCATCGCGAGGGCATGAGCCGCAAGCGCGAGTTCACGATCTTCACCATCCTGTCGGTGATCGGCCTGGGCCTCAACGACCTGTACATGTTTGTGGGCGTCACGTTTTTGAGCATCGGCTACCAGGCCATGAAGGCCATCGCCACGTTCCTCGTCACCTGGTACAACTACTTCAGCCGCCGCTTCTTCCTCGAGGGCGCACGGTCGTAGTCGATTCGCTATTTGCTTGAATGTATAACCGGTTGGAATTCCCATTCCAACCGGTTTTTTGTTTGCCGAGAGACCCGGCGACCCAATCCCATTCGCATGAAAAACGGGCGGCCCGGATGTCTGTCGGAACCGCCCGTCTGGCGCGCTATGTCGAAGCCTCTAGCCTGTAACGTAATACCAGACCACGTTGTCGCCGTTGGAGAGAACGTAGTTGCTGCAGGCCGTCATAGGCGTTGTGCCGTTGACGGAGTACATCCAGCCGCTCGTGCCGCCGTACTGTTTCTCGGCCAAACCACCAATCGCAGAAACATACGTGCCGTACGACGAGCCATGTGCGTTGACAGAAAGGCCCAGCGCGCACAGGGCATCGTAGACGGTAGCGCCTTCGTTAAAGGTAAAGGTGCCACCAGAAGACACAGGATTGCCCACAGCGCTCGATGTAACCGAAACCGTCACTGTTACGTAGCTGGACTCCTGCGAGCCGCTCTGGCTGCCCGAGGAGGCGTTTCCACCATTAGAGGATGAGGCGCCATCAGACGACTGGCCACCGCCCGAAGAAGCACCGCCAGACGCATTGGAAGTATCACCGGCTCCCGTATTTTGGGCAGCGGATTTGTCGCCAGACTTCTTGCCGTCCTGGTCCTCGGACTTCTTGCTATCCGAGTTCTTGTCCGATTCCTTGTTTGAAGACTCGGAATCGTCCTTGGACTTGGACTCATCAGAATGCTTGGACTCGTCTTTTGCGTCATTCGATGACTTAGAATCCTTGGAACTGGCCTCGCCCGAAGTCGTAGTCGAGCCAGACACCTTGGTGTCCTTGGTTACGACGCTCTCCCCCGTCACGGTCTGAATGATCCAGTCGATGGACCAGGCACCGCTCTCGGAAGGATGGACGAAACCCAGCGAGACGACGATCAGAATGGTGCACGCGGCAGTCAGGACGCCGAGGAGCGTCTTGCGACGAGGGGCGGACGCCGCCGAAGCGGCGCCCTGTTGCTTTGCATCGTCGAACTGAATGAACGAGGAATCTGGTTGCTTGGGGTCAGCGTCCTTGGATTTATTGGACACAGCCCTCACCTACCGACGTTTGGTGAACACGAACACGCCAACGATGGCGAGACCGATGACGCCGGCGGCAACGCCAACAATGGCGAGCGGGTTGGTGCCAGTCTCCTGCTCGGAGGCACTAGAGGACTTCTTAGCAGTGGTCGTGGAAGCAGCACCCGTATCGGACTTGGAATCGGACTTCTTGTCGGACTTGTTGTCCTTCTTGTCAGACTTCTTGTCAGACTTCTTCTCGTCCTTCTTATCGGACTTATCGGTGTCCTTCTTGTCGGACTTGTTGTCCTTGGTCTCGGTCTTGGTCGACACCGTCGTCTTGGTCGTCGGCTTATGACCCGGGGCGATAGCGCCGCCGGCCTGCTGGCCCTTCGTGCCGGAGCCGGAACCCGTGCCCGTGCCAGCACCGGAACCGTTGCCAGCGCCACCGTTGCCACCATTAGTGCCAGAACCGCCATTGCCGCCAGGGTTGGTGGCATTCTTGGTCCACTTGGCATACAGCGTCAGATCGGCCGTCACCGGCATACTGAAGTCATACGCCTGCGCGCAAGTCTCATCGGTGAACCAACCGCCGAAAGTGTAGCCATCGCGCGTCGGATCGGCCGGCTTGACCAGCTTGCCGTCGGCCGTAGCCACAAACTTAGTGTCGCAAGCAGACCCGCCGTTGGAATTAAAGGCAACCGTCCAAGACTCAACAGCCCCGAGCTTGAACAGCGTGCCCGAATCATTGATGTAGTAGAGGTTGCCAGAAGCATCGGCAATGACCGGAGAGTCACAGTATTGGTAATGGCCAGCCGCATCATAAATCTGCGTCGCCTCTGCGTCGCCGAGCGTATAGCGATACACGCCACCACCAGCAGAGTAGCTGACGTAATCCTTGCTATCCGCGCTGTTAACGGTGAAGTACACATAGGTCTTGCCGCCCTGAACACTCACCAGCGGAGTAGCAGCAATACCGTTGAGGCCAGCCGGCAGCGCCTTGCCGTCGGCAGCAGCGACCATCGTGGTCTTACCCGTCTTCAGGTTATAGAGAACCAGAGCAGAGCCAGTAGCCGTCTGTCCGCCGACAATCAGATTGTCACCAGACACCGCAGGGGCGCTCAGATTATTCGTAAGGCCCAGATCAACCGTCTTCTGTTCACTCAGCACGCCCTTTGCCGAAAGCGAAATCACATGGAGCATTCCGTCGTGCGTCATCTGATAGAAGGTCGAACCATTGGACGGATCGGCAATGCAATCGGCATTTGCGACAGCGCCGAGCTTCATGGTCGAAACGACATCGCCCGTCGTCTTATCAATGCACTTAAGCGTGCCCGCGCTCGTAGGAACGATGGCATACTTATCCGTCAAAGCCGCACCAGTCCAGTAATAGCCCTCGGCAGGGTCGATGTTCTGCCAAGAAACTTCGCCCGTGGCAATCTTAATGCGCGCAAAGGAGCCGTTGCCGTAGGTCGCGTTGTAATTCTCGTCATACGAAATATCGACCGAGCCTACATAGACGTACTCGCCGTCCGAAACGACGGTGCAGGAGCTCTGCGTCAAGTCCGTCAAACCAGGCGTTAGCCACTTGCAGATCAGCTTGTCAGCAGTAATCGCCTGGACCGCACCGCCGTTGAGCGGAACGATGATAAGGCCATTGGTATAGATCGGACGAGAGGTATAGCTCACCTTGGAGGCAAGCGGCGCAGAGGCAACCTTTTTGCCCGTGGACGAATCGATCTTAATGAGCTCGTTCTCGGTCGCGATGTACACAAAACCGTTAGCAATGACAGGCTCGCTGCAGTTGGCATACTGCTGACCAGACTCGGCCTTCCAATCGAAGGCCCACTTAAGACCGGCGGCCTGCGCAGGCGTCTTGGCGTCCGTAACGGACGTACCGTTGCCGCTGTTACCGTAGCCGGCCCACTCGGCATCCCAATCAGGAGTCGTCGCACTCGGGTCCACGACAATCTTGTCGGGATCGGGCATGAGCGATTTATCGGTGGTGTAGGCAAACGTAGCCTTGTCGCCGCTCTTGAGCGTGACCTGGTTGGCGCAGAGAGATGAGGGCTCTCCGTTGATAAACAGACGCCAATATTTCTTGGTCGCACCATCCCAGCCATACGGCTTGTGATCGAACGGCGAAGTAATGGAATTCAGGAACCAGTAAGCGCCGCCCTGAGAGGCCTTGTAATCGATAGACTGAGCCTTCAGAACCGCTTCGATAAGGTCCTGAGCCGTAGAGCCTTCGGGCAGAGAAACATTGCTTGCCGTGCCCCAACGCGTATCGTTCCCGTTGACATCGGGGCCGATAACATCGATAGACCCAAGAACCTGGCCAGGAAGGACATCGGCGTCAGCACCATACATAAAGGTGACGGCATCGCCCTCTTGGAGCTCGTAGTTGCCAGCCCCGACCTGGGCGAACTTGCCATTTACATAGAACTGCCAATAACTTTTGGTCGCAGGATCATACTTATAGGTCTTACCGTCGAGCGGCGATTTAATGCCGCTGAGGCACCAGCCCCAAGACTCTTCACTAGTAACGAGATCAAGACCAGTCTGCTCAAGGAGATCCTTGGCAGTAGAGCCCGCCTTGAGACTCGTCTGGCCCGTCGAGGCCCACACCTGCTGCTTGCCGTCCTTGTCCTTACCGAGGACCTGAACGGAAGCATGGACGGAATCGGACGGCAGCTGGTCGCCCCAGCCACTGTAGAACCACGTGACGGTATCGCCGGCATGGATGGTGACATTGTCCGCCGTGTAGTCGCTCGATTTGCCGTTGATGAACAGCTGCCAATAGGTCGAATAATCTTGGGGCGTACCCAGCTCAACACCGTTGTACTTAAGGCTCAGAATGAAGGAGCCCGCAACAACGGCATCGATGTCATTCGCCTCAAGCGCGACCTTTGTAAGGTCAAGTGCGTTCGAGCCGGACGTCACCACATACTGCGCGTTATCGACCCAAGTCTGAGTCTTGCCCTGGGCATCGCGACCAATGACGGTCACATTTGCGGCAACCTGGTCCTTAACGACAGGGGACGAGCTACCAGCCGTGTAGGCAAACTCAATCTTCTGCCCCTGGGTGAGCTTGACGCCGCTCGCGCCAACCGAGGAAGACGCGCCGTCGACAAACAGCTGCCAGTAGGCATAAGTCGCCGGATCGAAGGCAAGCGTGCGGCCATCGCTCGGGGACGTGATGC
Source organism: uncultured Collinsella sp. (assembly GCA_900542275.1). Taxonomy (GTDB): domain Bacteria; phylum Actinomycetota; class Coriobacteriia; order Coriobacteriales; family Coriobacteriaceae; genus Collinsella. Next base: position 70,268 of record UQMW01000006.1, on the reverse strand, counting down.
TTTCGAGGTAGAAACCGTATGCCGTGTTCGGATCGTATTTCGCCTTGAAGCCCACCTTCTGCTGCAGCTTAACGAAGGCGTCCGCAGCCGTCGAGCCCTCGTCGAGCTTAAGCTGCGTAGGTGCCACCCAGGTCTGAGCCTTGCCGTCGGCATCGGTGCCGATAATCGAGAACGAGACCTCGACTTGCTTCTTGGCGACATCGCCGGTTTCTGTCGGGTTCTCTGTCTGGACGGCAGCCGCGGCGGCAGATCCTGCTTGGCCAGTGGGCGCCGTCGAAGACTGCTCGCTCGTGGCAGGGCTCTCCCCCGTCGCCGAGCCTTCGTCGCCAGTTGCTGCCTCTGTTGTGGCGGCACTAGCCGCAGGCGCGCCCTCGGAATCCGAAACCTCGGCGCCGCTCTGCTCAGCGGTACCGCCCGCAAGCGCTGCGTCCTCGCCCGTTGCAGCCTGCGTCACGGCCTCGGCAATACCCTCGGCGCCCTCGGCCCACAGCTGAGCCGGCGTGGTGCCAAAGGCCATCGCGAAGGCCAGGAATGCCACCAGGCCGCGCTTGGCTACACCGCGTGCAATCGCGCCACGGCGATGCAACGAGGCGCGCTCGCGCTCGTCCTCAAACATATCCATTTGTCCCCCATTGTCTGTACTTGAAGCGTTGCCTTGAGGCTGCCCCACGTCATCGCGCATGTTGCGCTCGAGTTCCCCCATCGGGATCTCTCTTCCCTCCAGAGCCCTATGCACACCGGCAGCATACGCCGCAGCCGCATGCAAGATGGGATGCGATCCGACTTAACCTTAACGGCTCAGGGGCGCCGTCCGATCTGCGACGCGAACATCCCGAGCCAAGAGGAATTACGGTTACTGGTACAGCCGGGGACTTGCACCCCGATTCTCCCAAACGCGCAGGAAAACCGCGCATTCGTGCGTCTCCGCACCACCATCTAGGCCATCGATTATTACCGTCAGTATGGTATCACGCAAAAGGGCCTCGCACGCAGGCGAAGCCCAAGGTAAAAGCTATTGTTTGCGATAGGAGAATGCGGTGACGGCCGCAGCCTCTAGTGCTTGCCGCCGTGGCTGTTGAGCCAGATATTGCGACCCAGCATAAGCGCCAGCACCAGCGCGCTCACGTAGCCAAAGAAGCCGATGACCGGAATGCCGAGGACAACCGGCTCGATGCGCGCGTAGTACACCACCGACGAACCGATAAACAGACCGGCGATCACGATAGCCATCGACATGCGGTCGATAATTCCGCCCAGCTGTCGCAGCGTCTTATCGCTGCTCATGATCTGCGTGTTCACCTTAAGCTGGCCGCGCGTGAGCATACGCGAAGCCAAGCCCAAATACTCGGCCGCCTCGAGCGAGCCTTTTGCCGCGCGATAGCTGCTCGCGGCAAGATCGCGCCCCATGTCGCGCACGCGCGCATAGGTGCTTTTCTCGTTTTTAATGTGGGTTTGGATGATCTGGATCATGTTGACGTTGGGCATGTACTCGGTCAGCAAACCCTCGAGCGTCACCATGCCGCGCGCGAACATCGTCACCACGCTCGGCAGCTCAACGTCATTCTTACGCGCGAGGTTTAACAGCGAGGTCAAAAACTCGCCGATATCTAGGTCCTTAAGGTCAAGGCCCGCAAAGTCAGCCACGATAAAGTCAAGATCGGACAAAAAGGCCGAATGATCGAGCTCAGCCGAGTCGCCACGCGTCACGGCGAAGCGCATGAGCGAATCCTTGAGCTTGGGCACGTCACCCTCAGCCACGGCGAAAATCATGTCCTTGACGATACCGCGATCGTGACTCGACATGCGTCCGACCATGCCCAAGTCGATAAAGTAAACGATGCCGTCCTTGAGAATAATGTTTCCCGCATGCGGGTCGGCATGGAAAAAGCCGTCGTCGAGCACCTGCGTCGAGTAGTCCTCGACAATCGCGGCACCGATCATTTCCAAGTCATAGCCCGCGGCCACCAAGCGTTCAGGATCGGCGATCGAAATGCCGTCGACGTAGTCCATAACCACCACGTGCTCGGTGCACAAGTCCAGATAGGATTTAGGGCACGTCACGCCATGAACGCTCTTATGGAACTCGTAGAAGTCGTTGAGGTTTTTGGCCTCGGCCAAAAAGTTGGTCTCCTCGCGAAACGAGGTCCACAACTCCTCGACTACGCCGTGCAGGTCAACGAATTGATCGGTGTTGACGAACTTGGAAACGATACGCACCACCGAGCGAATGATGTCGATGTCCTGCGCCATCACCTGCTGCGCGCCGGGGCGCTGCACCTTAACGGCCACGTCCTCGCCGGTCACCAGGCGGGCGCGGTGCACCTGCGCGAGCGACGCGCTGCCGAGCGGGTTGGGGTCGATCGCGTCGAACATCTGCCCCAGGCGCTGGCCGTACTCCTCTTCCAGACAGCGGAGCACTACCTCATACGGCACCGGCTCTACGTCGGAGCGCAGGCGACGCAGCTCGTCGCAAAACCGCTGCGGCAAGATCTCGGAGCGGTTAGCCAGAATCTGCCCCATCTTGACGAACATGGGGCCGAGCTCTTCGAGCAGACGACGCAGACGCACCGGCGTGAGGTTATCCCATACGCGGTACTTTTTGATCAGGCGAACGATCTGCCCAATGCGCTCACGACGACCTGCCGGCGTGAGCTGGTATTCCTCGTCCGGCGCCATTGCGTCGGGCTCTTCGGGGACCATATCGACAGCACGCGGCTTCTTGCGAGCGCCCGAGACGGCAGCATCGACCTCATCGACAACCGCCGCCTCGTCACCCAAGGGATCTAGATTGTTGTAATCGGTGGTGGAATCTGCCATCTGCGCTGTTACTCAGCCTCTTCGGTGTCCTCTGCATCGTCGGGCTCAACGGACTCGACGGGCACCGAGGTCACGTTATCCTCGACCGAATCGACGATGTCGCGCACATGGGCCAAAAAGGCCGTGCGCTCGGGGGCGGTCATAACGCGGACGCGAGCCAGGATGAGCTCATCGAGCACGCGCTGTGCCGCAGTCTCGCCCTGCATGCCCAGGCGCTCGGTCAGGTCGGAGATGGTGCCACCGGCCTGCTCAAACATGTCGGACACACTGCGGGCGATATCGGGGGTGGCGGTGTCCTTGCGAACCTGTTCGCCCTTGGTATTAAGGTCGTCGAGGACCTTTTTGCCGCCTTCGACGGCAACGGCGGCAGCGCCAAAGCCAACGTTGATGGCGCCGTTAACAAGCTGATCGAGTTTCATAACCATGGTTGTCTCCAATCATAAACAACTGCATTGGCGTTCTTGTACCCAAGATCGAGTGAAAGCGACAAAGCGTTTTAGCGCTATTCGATCGACGGGAAATCCCTACCTCACGTTGTCGTTCATCGCGAAAGAGTTCTTCATGGCGCAGCTCGTAGTGTAGAGCACCTTGCCCAGTAGAGCATCGGTTTCCACGCGAACACGCTCGGCAAAGGCCTCGTTGGCGCGTGCAAGTTCGGCAGGCACTTCGGCCTCGGGCAGCGCGGCTACGACAGCGTCAACGTCGTGAATCTGCTTGTGGCCCATGCCGCCGACCTTCTCCTGGTAGTCCTCCACAGCGCGGCCGCACTCATGGAAGCGGACGTCGGCCAGCGCTCCGATCAGGCGGTTGGCCCAGTAGAAATTTTCGGACGTCACGCGAGCCTGCGTGTCGGCATAGTATTCGGGCATGGTCTCGACGTTGGCGTACAGCGGAACCAGCGCGTTAAACGAGTTGGAGCCAAAGGCCATCCACTGCACGGCGCGGTAGGCCGGCTGCGCATAGGGACGCAGCTGCAGCACGGCGAGCTGGCTGTTGCGGTTGATGCCGATGGGGCGATAGGCGCCGCGTGTGGCGGGCGTGCCCTTGCTGCCGTAGTAGTCGTACTCCGTGCCCTGGTAGTGGCTCGAAAGCACGTACTTAATGTCCTCGATGGTCACCTTGCGCTCGGGCACGCGGCTCCAGGGGATGTCATCGCTCTCGGGCGTGTAGTCGGCATCGGGGCCGTCCCACACGTCGCTGGGGTTGAGGCAGCGCTGCATATACCAGGCGCGCGGCGTGTTGTAAACGTGGTCGCTGTCGCTGTGCGAGCCAAAGGCCTCGCGCGGGTTGAATACCGTCGCCGGGCCGTCGCCCTCGACACCCAGCGTCAGGTCCAGATGCCACTCGGCCATCCAGGAGCGCAGGTCGGCGGAGCACATGTGGTCGGTCTGGGCGCCCTCAGCGTCGTCCAGGTCAAAGCTGTCGATACCCAGCTGGTTGGGCATGGTCACATAGGCGTCATCGGGCACGCGCTTGGCGATCCAGTGGTGGCCGCCGATGGTCTCGAGCCACCAGATCTCGTCCACGTCGCTAAAGGCGATGCCGTTGTTCTCGTAGGTGCCGTAGCGCTCGAGCAGATCACCCAGGATACGAACGCCGTCGCGAGCGGACTTGGCATACGGCAGGACCAGGGTCACCATGTCCTCCTCGCCCAAGCCACCGGGCTGCGCCGGAACGTATCCATCCTCGCCTTCGTTGCCCTTGGCAGGCAGGTAGTCCACAAGCGGGTCGGCGCCGCGGACGCGCTCGTTGGTGGTGAGCGTCTCGGTTGCGGACATGCCGACATTGAGCTCGTTGAAACCGGCCTCGGCCCAGATGCCGTGGCCCGGGACAACATCGGGGACGCTCGTGTAGCGCATGGGATTGTCGGACAGCTCAACGGTTAGGTGACTCAGGACGCTCGTGTAGACGCGCGGCTGCTCGTCGGGATGCACCACGCGCATACGCTTGGGCTCAAACACCCCGTTGGACGAGTCCTCGTTACGCGCGACCAGGGTCGACCCGTCGTAGCTCGCGTTCTTACCAACCAAAATCGTTGTGCACGGCATGCGCATCCTCCTTGAGCGAAGAAATCAAACGATAACAGTGTATCGCTTCGGCGCAGAAAGGGCGAAACCGCGGCGCTGGCAACCCCTGTGGTCAAAAACCTATTTCGATGCGCGCTCCGCCGCCTCGATCACGTGTTTGGCGAGAATCGCCGTCGTCACGGCGCCCACACCGCCCGGCACGGGCGTGATGGCGTTAACGACCGGCTCCGCGGCAACAAAATCGACGTCACCCACCAGCTTGCCAGCGTCCTCATCCCAGTTAATGCCCACATCGATGATCGTCTGGCCCTCGCGAACCGCATCCGCGCCAATCGTGCGCGCGCGTCCAACGGCCGCAACCACAATATCAGCCGCACGGCACTCGGCAGCAAGGTCGCGCGTATGCGTATGACACGTCGTCACGGTCGCATTGCGCGCCGTAAGCATGGCGGCAACAGGACGCCCGATCACCAGCGACCGACCAACGACCGCGACCTTGGCCCCATCCAGCTCAACGCCGTAATGATCCAGTAGCGCCAACACGGCCTCAGCCGTGCAAGGAGCAAAACCCTCGCCGCGCCCCGAAAGCGTGGTGAGCAGCGAAGCGGGCGTCATGGAGTCAACGTCCTTGGCGGGATCGAGCGCTGTGGCGACGGTGTTCTCGTCAAGGCCGGCGGGCAGCGGGCGGAACATCAGACAGCCATGGACAGCCGAATCGATATTGATGTCCTCGATGGCCGTCAACAGCTCGTCCTGCGAAACATCGGCGGGAAGCAAAATGCGGCGAGCCTCAATGCCAACCTTCTCGCAGCGCTTGAGGGCACCGCGCTCGTAGGATAGGTCGTCCTCGCGTTCACCTACACGCACGATAGCCGACATCGGAACAACGCCCCGCTCACGCAAAGCGGCACAGCGAACAGCAAGTTCCTCGGTCAGCGCGCGAGCAACGGGAGCACCCTTCAGTAGCTCAGCCATGGCTATCCTCTCTTCCTTGCAGCGTCGGAGGCGCGGCGCGCCAGCGCATCGGCGCGCGGCAACCATATGTCGAGCAACTCATCACACGCCGCCTCGAGCTCCTCGGCGCGTGCACGATCCTTCATAGACGTGGTGTTCGCAAAGAGCGTCAAGCTCGCGCCCTGCATGGCGGCACGGCAGAACACAGCGCCGCACGCCACATCGGACAGCAGCTGACGCGAACCCTTGTCGGCCATGTCCTCGAGCAGCGCCAGTGCGCGCCCGCAGGCATCCATAATGCGATACGGCGGCATAGCGGCCACATGCAGCGCATCCTGAATCGCGGTCGCTCGAGCCGGATCGTCACGCGGAATACCGTACGCCGCGGACACCCGCCTGTAGGCACGAACGTCCTCGGAAACCAACTCGACAAGCTCCTGGGCCAGCTCATCAGCCTGGGCAAACGCGCGCGTCAGGTCATCCGCACGAGCAGCAAGCGCGGGATTGGTCGCACCGTAGCGCGCAACCATTCCGCAAAGTGAGGCTCCCAGTGCGCCCACAAAGGCGCTCGCGCTACCGCCGCCGGGAACCGGCTCGCGCGCGGCCAGCGCCTCGGCAAACCCGCGGCAGGTCTTGTCCATCATCTCTTGGCTCATGCGCATGCACCCTCAAGTCGTATACATCGGTCGGGTGGCAACCGCCGACCAACCGCGTCAAACACATAATGGTGCTTAGTCTAGCCCATAAGTACATAAGCGTCAGCGCAACTGGCCATCGCGGATTTCTATGACGAACGATAGGCCATGTCAACGCAAGCATGGGACACATGGCCCACCTTTCGAGACTTCCGGGCAGCGGCAACTGGGGCATACATATAGGTAAGGAGCCCTATGTTGGGGCAAGCTCATCACGGCACCGGACGACGAATGGAGGAATAACCGCACAGTAAACAAAGGCATCATGTGCATGCGTCACCGCTGCCCCAGCGATCCGCGGCACATGATGTCCCTGGCAGACAAGGAGGACGCCACCATGAAGAAAAAGACCCTATCGATCCTTTCCCTTTGCATCGCCCTCTTTGCCGCGTTTGCCCTTGTCGGCTGCGGCGGGAGCGCATCGGGCGGCGGCAGCGCCTCCAAGAGCGAGAGCAAGGAAAAAGCTCCCGTCGCCAAGAAGACTGACTTCATTTGGTTTAAGGTCGAGATGCCCGAGGGCGTCGGCGTAAGCGACTCCGCCGGCAAGAATGCCGACAGGGTCCAGCTCACCTTCCCCGAAGACGAGAACGCCTCGGCCGATCGTTTTATCCCCGTTTGGAAAAAAGCGCTGACAGCTGAGGAATCCCACGCCGACCAGGCGGAAAAGAAGGGGGATACGTTCCAGTGGAAGGATGGCGGGTCCGTCGAGTATAACGGCAGGACGTGGCTCGTCGGAACGTACGAGGACAACAGCGGCGTCTCAACCATGCTTTTTACCGACGTTGAGCCGGGAAGCGTCTACGTCCTCATCTCGAACTTCGACCAGCACAAGAAAGAAGCCGAGGCGCTCCTCAACTCCATCGAATTCCCCGATGACATGGCAGAGGCAGTTTCCGAGGCGCGCGAAGTCGAGATTTCGAGCATCGAGCTCAAGTAACGGAACACCCGCACGCGCCTACGCGCACCTGCGCATATGCGCCCCATTAAAGCAACGGGCACCCAGCCCCGGGGAGGGCCGACAGCATCGGCCCTCCCCTCTTTTGGACCCGCGCATATTGCCACTTGTCGGCGCAATTCCAGCCCTCAGAATGGGACACATGGCCCACCCTAGCGAGCCGTCCACGCGTACAGTAAAGACAGGTAATCCATGGGCGGTTACAGATCGAGGAGGACACGACCATGAAAAAGAAGGCCTTTGCGATTCTCACCCTCTGCATCAGTCTCTTTGCCGCAGTTGCCCTGGTGGGCTGCGGTGGCAGCGGTGGCGCTACCGGCAGTGGCGGTGGCGGCGGAGCAGAAAAGCCAGCCGTGGATATGAGGACCGACTTCATTTGGTTTAAGGTCGAGGTTCCCGAGGGCGTCGAGATCACCGACGTTGCCGGCGACACCGCCGACAGGGCCCAGTTTAAGTTCACCGAGAGCGAGCATGCGAGCGACCGCTTCATACCCATCTTCGACCCCGATAAGAACGCCGACGAACTGTTCGACTACGAGGCAAAGTGGAAGGCCAACTCCGGATGGACCGAGAGCGACCCCGTTAAATACAACGGCAAGACCTGGCGCAGTGCTTACTTTACGCACTCGGGCGGCGTAACGACCGAGTGCTTTACCGACGTTGAAGGCGGCAGCGTTTACGTGCGCATCGACAACGTCGAGGAGCACAAGGACGCCGTCGAGACCATGATGAAGTCCCTGGAATTTGCCGATGATATCGCCAAGGCCAAGACCGAGGCCATGGACGTCAAGCTCGAGGATATCGAGATCAAGCGCTAAGCGACTGGCGAGCGCAGCGGGAAACACGAGCGCAGCGCAAACAAGCGACGGTACCCCAGCGCTTCGTACTAAGGGAGGGCCGGTAAACCGACCCTCCCTTTCTTATGCCGGCAGCCGACGAACGCGAAGATGCCGGGCGGCAAAACCACCCCCAGCGCGGTAGCAGCACAAATAGGCAAGCGCCCCAACGCGTCCGCCCACCGATTTATTGCGCCGCGCAGACAATTAAACCAGCATCTTTAAACATCTGGGCAGTATAGTGACCAAAACTATCGCATAACCGCACTCTGCGAATGGAGGAGTCATGGCCGAACATCATGCCATCAGTCGCCGAGCGTTTACGCTGGGCCTTGGACTTGCAGCGTTGTCGCCGCTTGCAAGCCTGCCCGAAACCGCAGGATTGGGCCTTCCCCTGCGAGCGGCGTTTGCAGACGATACGCCCAAACCAGCGGCCAGCCTCGACAAGTTCGTCATTCGCCTTCGCCCCGCGGGCTATTTTCGCACCGCGAGCGTCAACGAAGACGGCAACGTCATCGGCAACGTCTGCCACCTGTTTAATGACGGCACGTCCAGCAAGCTCATCCTTGAGCACGTAGGGACCGATGCGGACGGCACAAACTGGTATGCCATCCGCACCCTGCTCAATTTCGAAGAGCACAAGAAGACGGGCTACAGCATTTGGTCGGTCGATGGCGACTCGGACAAAGATGGAAAGGTCATCCACGTATGGAGTGGCGAGCATGACGGCAAGCCCAGCCGCTCTTTTGCGTTCGACCGCCAGCTAAACGGAACCTACATCATCCGAGACCGCACAAACGAGGAAAAAAACATTAATTACCTGGCCATAGAAAAGGACGGCAAAGACCAAGACAACAACAAGATCTGCCACAAGAGGGAGAGCATTCCGTGGGAGCTCGAACTTGTCGGTTACGACATGGGCAAGATCAATACCACGGTTAGAAGTATCGACTGGACCACGCATAGCAGCTACGTCGACGGACCATGTTGGATGAGCTACGTCGATGGCAACAAGTACCTCGACGAGCTGAGCATCCCGGGCACGCACGATTCGAGCACTTGCAGTGTGGACAACGACACCGAGCCCCAAACCTCGCTTGTAAAGTGCCAGCAGGACTACATACCAACGCAGTTGCTCGAGGGAATCCGCTATTTTGATATCCGGCTCGGAAAGGGCGACAACCCTGGCATCGACCATGGGATGTTCTACCTGCGCAAAAAAGACGGGAACTTTCTGCATCTCTCCGATGTCATCGGGTACTTCAAAACGTTTTTGAACGAACACCCGTCAGAAGCGCTCATCATGCTCGCATCGCGCGGCAACGACGAGGCTACCGACGAAAGCATAACGACGGCCTTCGCCAAGGTTATGGCCGATAACCCCGATCTGTTCTACACGTCGAGCCACGTCCCCACGCTGGGCGAGGTGCGCGGAAAGATCGTCCTGCTGCGTCGATTTAGGCTCGCCGGCAACAGCGTAGACGGCCACACGTGGGGCCTCGACCTCACCGAATGGGACGTCAAAATCAAGGCGCATTCCGGAAAGTCCATGTGCCTCGTGAAATACGAGCAAGGCTTTGAGGCTGCGGGCAATACGGGCGACAAAGAGCCCTATAGCACAACGGTATATGCCCAAGACCATTACAGCTGCACGGGGTCCAGTAAAATCGACTGGGTCGATATGGCCCTGAAGGCAGCGACCGAACTCGAGCGCAACCTCGTATATATCCCTGCCGAGGACGGGACAACGGTGCAGGTAACGGAGCGCTGCTGGTTTATCAACTACACGAGCTGCACGCAAAACGACCCTTATACCGCGGCGCGCGTGGTCGACGAGCATCTGTACAAGAGCTCGTATATAAACAGCACCGGAAATGAGAGCACAAAGGCGGACTGCCGCAAGCACATTGGCATCATCGTATCCGACTTTGTTGATGCGGCACTGGCCCGGAGCGTCTACCAACGCAATTACGATACACCGCACAAGCAGACAGCTTCGTACTACCTCCCGACCCGCATGCGCATGACGTACGGCGACTCGCTGAGCGATGCCTCGCTCCAGGATGGCAAGACCGTTGGCGAGGGCCATTTCCGCCTTGTCGACAGCAGCAACGTACTCAACGTGGCGGCTTCGGGCCATGCGTTTGCCATTGAATACGTGGATGTCGACGCCCTGGGCAACGAGACCGTTACGGGGCTGCAGGGCTCTGTGCCCATCGATATCGATCCACGCGCGCTGACGCCCCATTTTGAGGGACTCGAAGGCCTTAAGGCCAGCGAAGACGTGCGCGCCAAGATTGCGGCATCACTCGAGGGCAAACTCGAAACCGATGCCTGCACGGCCCAGCTCGAGTTTGTGCACGACGCGGACGGCGCTCCGGGCACGGCAATGGCCGAGGGCGAAACATTTGCCGCAGGAACGTACTGGGTGCGCGTGAACGGTCTCTTGGGCAACGCGGCGCAGAACTACACGCTCGCCAGCGACGGAGCCGCAAGCTTTACCGTAGCGGCCTCGGGCAGTGCGGGCGGCAACGGCAGCGGCACGGGTTCCAACGCAGACAGCGCCGACAAGAACGGCAAGGGCAACAAGAGAGACCAGGGCAAGAGCTCGGGCGGAAAGCTCGCCAACACGGGCGACGGTTCTGGCGTTGCCGCCGGGCTCGCTGCCGCCGCCGTAGCGACGACGGTCGCCGGCGCAGCAATGCTTGCCAGTGACCGCGACAATACCGAAGACGTTAACGAATAGGCAAGCCAGTCTTTTGGGCGCATCAACTCAATCGGGGCGCAGAATACCGTTCTGCGCCCCGATTTTTACCTTAGCCCGAACGCCGTTATCGGCTACATCACCATGTTCAGCGCATTCACGAACTCCTGAGCTTGGGAGCGGCTGCTCAGGCTAAAGACGCAAGCAGTCAACAGCCTGTTACGTAGGAAAACGTCGCGGCCCTTGATCCTGTTGACCCCCGTGATGTCCTTAAGATAGACAATCTCGGTGTGCTTGCCGCCGAAAGTACCCTTCTTGAGCACCTCGATACGATTGGGGTAGATCTTAACGTCTTTAAGCCTACCCGAACCTTTGTCCTGGAATAGCAGCGTGTTGTTGTCCATACGCGTCACTCCCGTGGGGTTCGCTAAAACTGTCTCTATTGCCACATTTTAGTCACCGCAAGGCTCCCATGCGAAGGTGCCAGACAGCACAGCAATTCGTGTCCGCGCGAGGCTTTAAACTAGATACGATAAAGATGCATTCCACAAGAGGAAAGTGGGGCGACAGTGATGGGCGAACTGGTAAACCGTGGAGAATCGGCAATCGTGCCCGAAGGTTTTTACAAGCAGGTCTCCTCAATTCTCAACGCCGCTCGCGACAAGGCCTATACCGCCGTTAACTTTGCGATGGTTGAGGCGTATTGGGAGATCGGCAAGAGCATTGTTGACGAGCAGGGCGGAGAGGAGCGCGCAGCATATGGGGAGGCATTGATTGCAGGCCTCTCCAGAAGGCTTACCGCGGATTTCGGAAGAGGCTTTGGCATCGCAAACCTTCGCAATATGCGTCAGTTCTTTCTTGCGTTTCCAATTCGCGACGCACTGCGTAGCGAATTGAGCTGGACTCATTACCGCAGGTTGATGCGCATTCCCGACCCTGATGCTCGCGCCTGGTACATGAACGAATGCGCCGATTCTCGTTGGAGCACGCGTCAGCTCGAGCGCCAGATCAACACCATGTTCCGCGAGCGCCTTCTTGCCAGCAAGGACAAAGAGGCCGTCACCCAGGAAATCCAAAAGAGCGCCCCGGCTCGTCGCCCCGAGGATATCATCCGCGACCCATATGTACTGGAGTTTTTAGGTTTCTCGGACGATGCTACGTTTCGTGAGAGCGATCTAGAGCAGGCGCTCATCACGCATCTTCAGAAGTTCCTGCTGGAGCTTGGCCGTGGCTTCGCTTTCGAGGCGCGCCAAAAGCGCATCACCTTTGATGGGCGCCATTTCTATATTGACCTTGTTTTTTACAACTATCTGATGCGCTGCTTCGTGCTCATCGACCTTAAGACCGATGACCTTACGCATCAGGACCTGGGCCAGATGCAAATGTATGTGAACTACTACACGCGCGAACTCATGAACGAAGGCGACAATCCGCCCATAGGCATCGTGCTCTGCGCGGACAAAAGCGATTCGATCGTCGAGTACACGCTGCCCGAAGACAACGACCAAGTGTTTGCCGCCAAATACCTGCCATATCTTCCAAGCAAGGAAGAGCTGGCGCGCGAGCTGAGTGCCGAGTACCGCGCCATCAACGAAGCGACCAATGGCGAAACGCAAGGGTAGCAGCACGTTGCGACCGAAACCACCGCAGCCGTCGCAGGCGCACTCGCGGTTGCGATGCACGCTACAAAACAATACCGGTCATGGACGCCGGCAACGACATTCTAGCCGTGGCTGGCGAGCGTGACCTGACAGGCAAAGACGCGGCCTTCGTCTGATGTGGGCCCATTGGCTGCCACAGAAAAGGACCGGTTGCAGCCGGCCCTCAAGACACTTGCACCTGCGTTGCCCGCGCTTCCGAAGTGTGACTAACTGAGGAGCGGGTTCCGTGGCACAACCTGATCTTGCCCAGCGAGGCGGCCCTTTTGCAGCCGGTCCACCGTTTATTTACATCTACCCCCTGCCAAACTACCGGATGGCAGCCCCCATGCCTGCGAGCCGTCCCGTGCTGCACTTCCCTACTTCCCAAATATCGCAGCGAACAATCCCTTGCGTTTGGGCTTTTCCTCTCGGTAGGAACCCTCGGCTGCCGCTGCCACCTGGCGCGGTTGCTCGCCGCCTCCACGGCGCACGATCTGGTATAGGAACGGAGATTTAACATATTTGACCTCGACGGGCGCGGCATGTACGGTGCTCTCCCCGGACAGATGCAGGCTCGGGCTGAGCGGCGCCACGATATGCGTTTCGCGCTTGTCGCTAAACACCACCGCGGCCGCGCGGCCCGTCTGGCCGTTTACGGCAATGCGCACCTGCTCGCCGTCGCGGCCGTCCGTTGCCGGACGGTCGACAAAGTACACCGGCACCATAACTAGGCCGTCCTTGTGCTTGCGGGCCTTGCATGCCCACGTGCGGATACTCTTTTTATTGAGCCCCAGTACAGCCTCAGCGTCGTTGCCCGCAACGTCAAGCGCCAACTTATCAATGACCACCTGGTCCTTGGTAGACGCATCGACGGAGACGACGCGGAAGTCGCCTTCCTGCATGGCGGGATCGAACGGACCGACCTTGGCAAAGTCCCACGGCTCCAAAATGCCCATGAGGCGAACGTCCAGGTAGTTTGCCCTGGGGTATGCCCAGTCGAGCACCTCGTAGTACACCAGGGTTTCCTTGCTCAGGCCCTTGCCCGGGAAGCTCGCCATCATGCGCAGGTCCGCCAGCGCCATGGGGAAATAGAAGAGCATCATGTCGTTTTGGATCGCATCTTCCACGTCGTGCCCGGCAAAGGCATCCGGGTACTGGCGCACCAGCTGCAGCGCGTTGGCACGTGCCTGCTGCGGCGAGATTTCGCAGGGAATACCCTGATCCGGCACATACTCCGCACCCACGCCCATGGTCAGACGCTTGCTAAACGTCCCCGGCTTGAGCAGGTCGGCAATGCCGATCTTGTTGCCGCAGGACGGGCACTCAAACACACGCTGCGTTGACTCGCCCTCAAAGGACGCCCCACAAAAGGGGCAAGGAATGCTCACATGCGTGGCCTCTTGGAACTCCTGCGCCGTGCCGCGATCCTCCCACAGCAGATGTTCCAGGACCGACTGATTGCGCCAGTGCGAATTGAAGAAATACCAGTCCGGGTCCTCCGGGCGCTCGAGTTGCGACACATGCGTGAGCTTGAGCAATCCATCCACCACCGTCAACGGCGTATGACGAATGCCCAAAGCGCTCTTGGGCTCTCCGGCGTCCGCCTGCCATGGGATGACCGTGCCGCAATAGGCACACTCAAAGCTGCGTTTAGCTTGGTGTGAGTACATAGGGCCGCCGCAGTTTTGGCATTTAATGGCAAACATCTCGTCCATGGATACATCCTCCTTTGCGCAGGGGCTGTCGACATTAAGTATGTCGAGCAAACAGGCACATGCCCATACCCATGTGGCCCAAAATGGACCACCCAGGCAGACGAGAAGGCTCGCTCGTTAGCACAGGCAGACCATTGCTGCATTTTCTGAGCATCGGTGCACAGCGCCTCCGCGCGAGCTACACTATCCCCTTAAACATGATTGTGAGGACGACCGCTATGCTATTTGTAAATCGGCTGGTACATACGCTTGTTCCCGGCAGCGAGGGCGAGCCGGTCGATACCTCCTGCCGCACCAACGCGGGCTTCGCCGCAAGCCTCATCTGCATTGGCCTCAACATCACTCTGTGCCTGGCCAAGGGCATCGCGGGCCTGCTCGCCGGCTCTGTCTCGCTCATCGCCGACGCCTTCAACAACCTCTCCGACGCCTCGAGCAACATCGTGAGCCTGCTCGGGTTCCGCCTTGCCAGCCGCCCGGCAGACGAAGGCCACCCCTATGGCCACGGCCGCTACGAGTACCTAGCCGGTCTGTTCGTCGCCGTCCTAGTTTGCGCCGTCGGCATCAACCTGATCCTCGAGTCGGTCACCAAGATCATCAAGCCCTCCCCCACCGCCTACACGCTGGTCTCCCTAGCCACTCTCGTCTTGTCCATGCTCGTCAAATTCTGGATGGCCGCATTCAACCGCGCGCTGGGCAACCGTATCGATTCCGAAACACTCATTGCCACAGCACAGGACTCCAAAAACGACGTCATCACCTCGGGCTCGGTCTTGGCGGCGGCACTTATTTCGCAGACGACCGGCTTTGACCTCGATGGCTGGGCAGGCCTGAGTGTGGGCATCTTCATCTGCATCAGCGGCATGGGCCTAGTGCGCGACGCCATCAGCCCGTTGCTGGGACAAGCGCCCGGCCCCAAGCTCGTCCAGGCAATCCGCGACAAGATCATGTCGTATCCGCAGGTCCTAGGCACACACGACCTGATGGTGCACGACTACGGCCCCGGTCGTCAGTTTGCCAGCGCCCACGTGGAGATGCCCGGCGAGGGCGACGCATTTGAGCACCACGAGATCCTGGACACCATCGAGCACGACATCAAGCGCCAAATGGGCATCGATATCACGCTGCACTGCGACCCTATCGCCACCACCGGCGACGACCTGCGCGGCTGGGTCAAGCGCGGCGTCATGCAGATCGACCCCGCGCTTTCCATCCACGACCTTCACGAACACGATGGCTTTGTGTCATTTGACCTTGTGCGCCCCGACGGCTTTGACATATCCGACGAGGAGCTGCTGGAGCTCGTCACGCGCATCGTGCACGAGCGCCGGCCCAACGTCTCATGCGTCGTCACGTTTGATTCGGGCTTTAGCTCGCCCGACCGTCCAGCAGAGCAGCTGTAGCCCACTTACCAGCTAGTTTCCCTGCGCGCCCGAGATGCCGTTTTGCAGCGCGTTCCAGGCATCCGTCGCCATATCACCCAGGTTCTGAGCGGTGTCGCCCAGGTTCTGGGCCGTGTCGCCCAGCTCTTGGGCCTTGTCTCCCAACTCCTGTGCCTTGTTGCTCAAGTCCTCCAGCGTATTGGAGCTCGAGCTGTCGGTACCGCTTTGGCCGTCGGACGAGTTGCCCGAGCTGTTCTTGTGCGTGAGTTGAATTTCGAGGTTGCCGTTGTCGTTATAGTAGGCAGAAGTAACGACCCAGTTGGCATCGACGACGGGCGTTGAGCCATCATCAGTCAGGACCACGGCATTCGAAAGATCGGCGCCGCGCGACTTGAGGATCTTCTTGGCGTTGGACCAGTACTGCCCCGGGATATCGCTAAGATCGACGGTGCTAGACGAGGCGGACTCGGTTTGCTCGGCAGTGGCATCGGCCGTTGAACTCCCTCGTTTGTTAAGCATGCCCGACACGATGGCAAACACAACCGACAGCGCAAAGAAGATCGCCAGTACGATGAGGATCTTCTTGATCACGCTCGACGAACGCGACGGCGTCTCTTCCTCGTCCTCACCATACTGCGGGATCGATTTGGGGTACTCGCGATACGGCTCGCGCGACTCGTAGCGAGACTGCGCCGTGCGAGGCATATACGTCGTCTGCTGAGGCTGCGGAATGGGATTCTGCGGCACGTAATCAAACGGGTCCGGAGCTGCGTTGCCATAGGAGCCTTGCGAAGATGCAGCGTAAGAATCCTGCGCCGTGTCGCCATAGCCCATAACCCGGGTGGGCTCGGCAGAAGGCTGCGTCGCGGCAGGGTCGGTATAACCGGGGTTGGGAACAACGCGGGTCGCATCGGCGCTATCGCCAGCCTGCGCGGAACCGTAGCCGCCCATCACGGTTGTCTTGTCCTGATCCATGCAACGATTCCTTTCCGTCGCGCGTGAGCCTCAAGTTATCCATGCATTCTACCCGCGCAAAAGCCTATGATGGGCAGAGTCCGTCGGTATCTACAAGACATGCGCGACAGGTGGCAACAAGCGAATCGAGAAACGTTATGGCAAAAAGTAAGCTCATCAAAGACACGACGCGTGTCGAGCGCGAGGAAATCATCAAGCTGGCACTCGCCGGCTGCGGAAACGGCAGCTGCGATAACTGCGGCAGTTGCAGCCTGGGGGCTGGCGACCCATACGGCACCTACCAGCCCTACATTGACGGCGAGATGGAAATCGCCGATATCAACATGATGGTCGCCGAGCGCAACGCCAAGCTCTTCGGCCTTCAACGCGGCTAGAAAACAAAAGCCCCGCCGGGCCTTGGGGGCACGGCGGGGCGGGCAGGTAGCTAGGGGCAACAGGCCTAGAACAGGCCAGTGATGTTGCCGTCGTTATCGACGTCGATGTTTTCGGCCGCGGGCACCTTGGGCAGGCCCGGCATGGTCAGAACGCTGCCAGTCAACGCGACCACAAAGTGGGCGCCGGCGGAAACCTTGAGCTCGCGCACGGTGATGCGGAAGTTCTCGGGAGCGCCCAGAGCCTTGGCGTTGTCGCTAAAGCTGTACTGCGTCTTGGCGACGCACACCGGCAGGTTACCAAAGCCGTTCTCGCGCAGCTCGACGAGCTGACGCTTGGCAGCCGGCGTAAAGTCAACGCCGTCGGCGCGGTAGACCTTGGTGGCAACGGCCTCAAGAGCGTTGGCCACATCGGCGCCGTCCTCATAGGCAAACTTGAGCTCGCTCGGCTGCTCAATCAGACGCATGACCTCATCGGCCAGCTCGAGTGCGCCCTCGCCGCCCTTGGCCCAGACCTCGGACAGCTTCACATTGACGCCCAGCTTCTGGCACTCGGACTCGATGAGCTCGAGCTCGGCCTCGGTGTCCGTCGGGAAACGGTTGATGGCGACCACGCAGGGCAGACCATAAACGTTCTGGATGTTGTCGACATGACGCAGCAGGTTGGGCATGCCAGCCTTGAGTGCCTCGAGGTTCTCCTCGTTGAGGTCGGCCTTGGCAACACCGCCGTTGTACTTAAGGGCGCGAGCGGTCGCGACGACCACGACGGCGTTGGGACGAACGCCCGTCATGCGGCACTTGATGTCCAGGAATTTCTCGGCACCCAGATCGGCACCAAAACCGGCCTCGGTAATGGCGACATCGCCAAAACGCATAGCCATACGCGTGGCCATGATGGAGTTGCAGCCGTGGGCAATATTGGCGAAGGGACCGCCGTGGACAAACGCGGGCGTACCCTCAAGCGTCTGCACCAGATTGGGCTTGAGCGCATCCTTGAGCAGTGCGGCCATAGCTCCTTGGGCCTTAAGGTCGCGTGCGCGGACGGGCTCGCCGGCATAGCTGTAGCCGACAACGATCTCGCCCAAGCGCTCCTTAAGATCGTTGATGCTCGTGGACAGGCACAGGATCGCCATGACCTCGGAGGCAACGGTAATGTCAAAGCCATCCTCGCGCGGCACGCCCTGGGCCTTGCCGCCAATGCCGTCGATGACATGGCGCAGCTGACGGTCGTTCATGTCGATAACGCGCTTCCAGGTGATGCGCTTAACATCGATACCGAGCTGGTTGCCCTGCTGAATATGGTTGTCGAGCATGGCGGCCAGCAGGTTGTTGGCGGCACCAATAGCATGGAAGTCACCAGTAAAGTGCAGGTTGATGTCCTCCATGGGGATGACCTGCGCCCAGCCACCGCCGGCGGCACCGCCCTTGACGCCGAAGACGGGACCGAGCGAAGGCTCACGAAGGGCCACGGCGCTCTTGACACCGCGACGGCGCAGGCCATCGGCCAGACCGATGGTCGTAGTGGTCTTACCCTCGCCGGCGGGCGTGGGGTTGATAGCGGTCACGAGGACGAGCTTGGCCTGGTGATCAGTCGGCTCGTTGAGCAGTGAATAGTCGACCTTAGCCTTGTCGAAGCCGTACGGAATAAGGTGCTTAACGTCGACGCCGGCGTTCTTGGCCACCTCGGTAATAGGCAGCGGCGTGACAGAACGTGCGATTTCGATGTCAGTAGGCATGGGCGGTCCTTTCGTTACCGAATGAGAAAAAGACCAATTCAGCATAGCACGGGCGCGCAATAGTAAAACACCCGTAACCGATGAATGGCGATATGTTTATCCAATGCTCAGCGATAGCTTAACAGCCCGCCAAAACAAAGCGCCCTAAATGGTAGGTTCAATCCCCAGGTGCTCAAAGGTGCGAAGGGTTGCCTGACGGCCCTGCGGTGTACGAATCATCAGCCCGCACTGCAGCAGATAGGGCTCATAGACATCCTCGAGCGTGCCCGGGTCCTCGCCCACCGCGCTGGCAAGGGTCGTAAGTCCCACGGCACGACCGGAGAACGTCTTGGCGAGCGTCTCCAAAATGCGAATATCCATCCAGTCCAGACCGAGCTCGTCGATCTCAAAGAACTCGAGTGCCTGACGGCAGATATCGAGCTCAATGGGACCGTTGCCGCGCACCTGTGCGTAATCGCGCACGCGCTTGAGCAGGCGGTTGGCAAGACGTGGCGTGCCGCGCGAACGCGAGCCGATCTCGAGTGCACTGGGGTGGTCGATCGTCACGCCCAGGATAGTCGCCGAGCGCGTCACAATCTGCGCGAGCTCCTCGACCGTGTAGTAATCCAGGCGATATGAAATGCCAAAGCGGTCGCGCAACGGGCCTGTCAACATGCCTGAGCGGGTCGTTGCCGCTACCAACGTAAACTTGGGAATATCCAGGCGAATCGAGCGCGCCGCCGGACCCTTGCCAATCACGATATCGAGGGCAAAGTCCTCCATCGCGGGGTACAGTACCTCCTCGACCGAACGGTTGAGGCGGTGGATCTCGTCGATAAACAGCACATCACCCGGCTGCAAGTTAGTAAGGATGGCCGCCAGGTCGCCCGTGCGCGCGATGGCAGGGCCACTCGTGGTCTTGATCTGAGCGCCCAGCTCGTTGGCGATAACGGTGGCCAGCGTGGTCTTGCCCAGGCCCGGAGGACCCGAGAAAATCACGTGGTCGAGCGTCTCGCCACGGCTCTGCGCCGCTTCGATCAACACGCGCAGGCTCTGCTTGATATGCTCCTGGCCGCAGTAATCGTCCAGGCGCTGGGGGCGCAAAGTGCGATCGACATCGAGGTCCTCGGCCGTCAGCTCCGAGCCCACCATGCGCTCGCCGTGCGCCATGGATGCCGCCGGCGAGTTGCCGGGCGTCGCCCACAGGTCCTGAGAGTCATCGGCTTCCCACATCACGCATCCATTCCGAGTCGCTTAAGCGCCGCGCCGAGCAGATCCTCGACACGCATATCCTGCCCATCATACCCGCTCAGAGCGACATCGGTCTCCTGCGGGCTAAAGCCCATGGAAAGGAGCGCCGCACGGGCGTCATCGATGGCCGAGGGAGCGGCAGCGGGCACGGGCATCGCAACCTGGCCGGGAATCACGTCGACCGGCACAAAGCCCTTGTCCTTGGCAAAGGTGCTCTTGAGCTCCAGGATCAGACGCTGAGCTGTCTTTTTGCCCACACCGGGCACCTTGGCCATGCCCTTGTCGTCCTCGGCCATCACCAGCGAATACAATTGCCCCACGGTATAGGTGGAAAGCACGGCGAGCGCCAAGCGCGGGCCAACGCCCGAGACAGACACGAGCCGATCGAACATCGTGCGCTCATCCTTAGAGGAAAAACCGAAAAGTGTCATGGCGTCCTCGCGCACCTGCATACGCGTGTAGAGGCGGACCTCGCCGCCGGGCGTCGGCAACGTGGCCGCAGTGCTGCCCGAGATGCCGAGCTCAAAGCCAACGCCCGACACATCGACGACAGCAGAGCTCATCGTGGCCTCGACAAGCGTTCCGTGGAGCTGGGAGATCATCAGTATCCGGTTCCTCTCTGTTGATAGAACTCGCCGCCGGTAAGCGCCCGGGTACGGCTGAGGTTAACGTGGCAGATGGCGCAGGCCAGGGCATCGGCGGCATGGTCGGGATGCGGGTCGTGATCGAGCTGCGTGAGCGTGCGCACCATGTAGGCGACCTGCCGCTTATCTGCGGCTCCGGTGCCCACAACAGCCTGCTTAATCTGCATAGGCGTGTACTCGCCAATCTCGAGCGCGCACTCCGAAAGCGCCACAAGCGCAGCGCCGCGGGCATGCGCCGTAGGGATGGCCGAGCGAACGTTGGCGCCAAAGTAAATGCTCTCGATGGCAGCGGTATCGGGTCGATAACGCTCCACGACACCCTTGAGGTCGCGGGCGATATGCGACAGGCGCACCGCGAGCGGACTTCCGGCACTGGTCTCGATGCAGCCGTAGGCACGGCAGCGAACCTCGCCACGCCGCTCCTCGATAATCCCCCAACCCGTATGAGCCAAACCGGGGTCGATGCCCAAAATAACCAAGCCAACCTCCCCTCGTCTTTTACCAAGCGCAAGGCAAGGCCCCGCGCACTACTCACGAACGTCTGTTCTAGAATAACACAATGGGGTCAAGATGCCTAGTTGAAGTATCGGGGTTGAGAGCGAATCCCATCCCCAGTTTAGTTCTGCGAGAAGAATGGGAACTGTCGGGGATCCACCGGCGGATGCGGCATCGGCGTGCCCTGGGGTCCACCCTGCGGGCCACCCTGGCCGCCCATCATCTTTTCGATGGCGTCCTGGACCTCGCCCTCGAACTTTTTCATGCCCTCGTGCAAGCGACGCTGACCGTCCTCAGAGCGCAACTCCTCCATCTGCTCGGGCGAAATACCCAGCAGCTCGCCCAGCACGCCCATCATCTCGTTTCGCATGCGCTCGCTCGTATCCTCGTCAGCAAAACGGCGCACCTCGGCGCGCGCCAACGAATCGACCGCCATACGCTCCTTGCCGTTGAGCCCCAGGTCGGACCACGCGAGCATGTACGGCCAGGAGCGCTCGGCAAACGAACGGGACGAGACGATCGGCGCCGTCGGCAGCATGCGGCGGGCGGCCTCGCCCTGACGCACGAGCATCAGCAGCAGCGAGCAGGCCTCAGGCTTGCCAGCGGCCATCGGGATGTCGTCGAAAGATCGATTGCGGTCCACGTGCGCCTCGAGCGCGCCATCGACCTCACCCGGCTCAAGCCCGCCGAGCAGCTGTGCCGCGCGGTCGAGCATATCGACCGGACCGTCGAGCGTCGAGAGCGCCTGCGCCAGCACTCGCTCCATACAATCTTCCACCGCGTTGAGCGTCACGAGCTCTTGGGGCACCACGGCAGACGTGCGATTGCGCACACGCGCCACAAACTCAAGCGTCGACAGGTACACATCGCCAAAGGGCGCATAATCGCCCTGGTAGCCGCCGCAAAGCGCCGGCGCCGCCAGCGCGTACTCGGTTTTGGACAGCGGGCTCAGCGCCATCGCACCCAACTCGAGCGCCGTGTCCTCCAGCATGAGGCCCAGCGTACGCGAGCGCAGACGCTCGGCATCGCCCGCCGACACGTCGCGATCGAGCACACGCGCCGCATCCGGCGCATCGCGTTCGACGGTGCGAATGTGCAGACGCTCGGCGATGGCGCGGACGGCGGCACAGCGGGCAGCCTCGGCCTCTTCCTGCGCCGGCGTAAAGATACGGTTGCGCCCCAGCACCAGGCCAATCACATTACGCGGGCCCAGAGCGTCGACGGCCAGCACCGCCAGCAGAGACGACGGCAAGTCGCCCTCGAGTGCCACCACAGCACGCGACGCACCGTGGGCTCGGGCGTTGTCGCGCACGGCGAGCACCAGCGCCTGCCACAGCCACTCCTCGGAACGGAACTCGGGCAGTTCGTGATCTTCCAGGGCATCGAGCATCACGCCGCGCTGAATCTCCTGAACCAGCAGGCTCTCCTCAAAACACGGCGCCTGGGCCACCACGCGACCGCAGTCGTCGAGCACAAACGAACCGCCGGTATACACCGACTCGTCATAGGCACCGACCGGCGCCATGCAGGCAAACCACACGCTGCGCTTGGATGCGATCTTGCGGTAGGCGCCGCTGCGAACGGCGGCAATGGCAGCAGTCTCGCCGTCGGTCATATCGAATGCGTTGAATTGGAAATACGCAATGAGGTCAACACCGGTCGGCAACATCTCGAGTTCGCGGTCCAAGTCAAAAATCACGGCGATGCGCACGCCGTCCACGTCGAACACCGGCGGCGCCCAACGCGTGTCGTTGTTCTCGCCACGCTGCAGGGCAATGCTCGAACGCGCCGGCACCACATGACCGTCCTTGAGCATCATGTAGTCGAGCAGCGGCTGGCCCTCAAACGAAACCGCCGCGGGCACGATGCAGATCATGTCAAGCTCCTGGATACGCTCGGCGACACCAGTCAAGCCAGCAAGCATGTCGTGCTCAAAGTCGGCGGTGCCCACCAGGCCCCCGGGCATGGCGCCCATAAAGAGCGGAGCCGGAACGCACAGCACGCGCGCCCCGCGCCCGTGGGCCAGACGAGCCTGGTTCTCGATGCGGCCGCAAATGCCCTCAATATCACCCAGGCGCATATCGATCTGTGCAAGCGCGAGCTTCATGGCTCAGCCCTTTCCGTCGTAAACCATCGTTGTCGTAGTAAAAGCGCCGGCCGCATAATGCAGTCGGCGCTCGCATGTGCATATGCTAGCTATGATACCCCGAGCGGGGGCGCGCTCCTAGAACGTCGCGGACCACAGCCCGTGCAGGTTGCAGTAGGCATAGACGGTACCGGTCTTGGAACCGCCGGCAAAAAACGTCGCGGGCTTCATGCCGGGCTCAAGGTAATGGATCTCCAGACGGCCCTCAGCCTCAAGGGCGATCCACTCAATATAGTGCTCGGGCAGGCTGGGATGTTCGACCGAGCCAACGCGTGCGCGAATCACGTGACCGTCGCGCTCGGTCTCGACAACAGGCACGTGCTTCTCGTGCGCCGCGTCCTCAGTGTTTGCGGTCAGTTCCGTGCAACCGGCAGGGGTTGCAACGTCGTTGCCCAGGGCGGCAATGAGCTTGCCATCGGGGTCCTTAAAGAATTTCGCCATGATGTTCTCCTTTGCTGACGTGCCAATGTTCTTGATGGTTCTTATGCCCAAAGGCAGACAAACCATCCACGGCATTGCAAATGAACACATAACGGGCGGGGACGATGGGGCAGCGTGCGCTATCCGCCCTGGCGGCCCCACCCGAGCGGGTTAGCGCCCGTCGCCGCCCAGCAGCGCCAGAACATCTTCGCGGGTAAACAGCGCCGACGAGATGCCGTCGCCGCCGAGCACGCTGTTGACCAGGTCGCGCTTGGACTCCTGCATCTGCATAATGCGCTCCTCGATCGTGTCCTTGGCGATGAGCTTGTACACGGTCACGGTATGTTGCTGGCCAATACGGTGCGCGCGGTCGGTCGCTTGGTCCTGCGCTGCCACGTTCCACCACGGGTCGTAGTGGATGACCACGTCGGCCGCCGTCAGGTTAAGGCCCACGCCGCCCGCCTTGAGCGAAATCAAAAAGACCGGAACCTCGCCCGCTTGGAACTGCGCGACCATCTTGGCGCGGCTCTCCTTGGACGAAGCGCCCGTGAGCTTAAGAAAGCCGATGTCCTCCTTGGCCAAGCGCTTACCGATGATATCGAGCATACCCGTAAACTGGCTGAACAACAGGATGCGATGCCCGCCGTCGAGTGCGCCGCGCACGAGCTCCATGCACGTATCGAGCTTGGCGCTCCCCGCCTTGTAATCCTCGTAGTGTAGACGCGGGTCGCAGCAGATCTGGCGCAGCTTGGTGAGCTCGGCGAGCACCTTGAGTTTGTCCTTCTTAAACTCCCCAGCCTCGCGGTGCTGCACCTGCTGGGCGATGCGGTCCTGGTTGGCCAGGTAGAGCTTGCGCTGCTCGCCGGTAAGCTGCGCCATGACAGTGTCTTCGATCTTCTCGGGCAGGTCGGCCACCACGTCTTCCTTAACACGGCGCAGCACAAACGGCGACACGAGCGCCTGCAGGCGAGCGGCGCTATCGCCCTCGGCATGCTCGACGGGGCTCTCAAAGCGCTTGGCAAACGACTCGCGCGTCCCCAAAAGGCCCGGCATCAAAAAGTCGAAGATGCTCCAGAGCTCGGACAGGCGGTTTTCGATGGGCGTGCCCGTCAGGGCAAAGCGCACGCCGGCAGGCAGGCGCTTGGCGGCGCGCGCCACCTGCGTGAGCGGATTTTTAATGTACTGTGCCTCATCGAGCACCACGCGGGCAAAATCCTGCTCGACGTACTCGTCGATATCGCGCCGCATAAGGTCATACGACGTCACGACCACGCTATGCTCGGCCACGCCGGAAATTTGCATGCGGCGTTGAGCCTTGGCACCCACAATGGCGCACACATCGAGCGACGGGGCAAAGCGCTCCAGCTCGGCAGTCCAGTTGTACACGAGTGAGGCCGGGCATACCACGAGCGTGGGCTTGGTGTCCCCCGCCTCCACGCGCGCCAGAATATGCGCAATCATCTGGAGCGTTTTGCCCAGGCCCATGTCGTCGGCCAAGATGCCGCCAAGGCCCAGGTGTTCGAGCGAGCCGAGCCACTGGTATCCGTCGACCTGGTAGCCGCGCATCGTTGCCTTGAGCGATGCCGGCACCGTAAAGTCCATCTTGCCGAGCGTGTCCAGGCGCTCGACGGTACGGCGGAACGCAGCGTCGCGATCGGCCTCGAGCGCCGGCGTGCGTGCGAGCATGCTGTCGACGAACAGGGTGCTCGACGCGGGAAGCGACACGCCGTCGAGCAGGTCGACGGCATCGACACCCAGGTCCTCGGCAAGGCCAAACGCGGCGCGCGCCCCCTCGTCCAGGCGAATGATGTCGCCGGACGTAAGGCGCGCGAACGTTTGATGGCGCTTGTACGAATCGAGATAGACGGCAAGGTCCGCGGCCGAAAGCCCGCTCGCGCCCAGCTCGACATCGAGCAGATTGCTCTTAGCGGTCGCACGAACCGAGAGCTTGGGCGCGGGGCGGACCGAGATCTGGCGCAGACGGTCGCTGAGCATGACCTCACCCAGTTCGGACAGGGCGGACAGGCCCTCGGTCAGCAGGCAGAACAAGCGGGCGTCATCGCGCTCCTCAAACGCCAGACCGCCCTCGTAGAAATCGAAGTACAGGGCCGCCGTATCCATAACGCGAAACTCCGCCACCTCGTCGCGGGGCGGCACACCGGGGCGCTGCTCTTCGAAGGGGCTGCCCGGAGCGCCCAGGCTAAAGAGATCCGCCGACCAATCGCCGTAGGTAACCGTAATTTTGCAGGTCACGAGCCCATCGTCGACACCGATCGCCATAGCAAAGCTCGGCTCGGGTGCCACGGTATCGAGCGCGGCGGGCGCGGTGAGGTCGGTGTAGTCGCGCAAAATGGGCAGCGCCATACGGCAGAACTCACCCACCTGCTCGGCGGCAATATGGGCGGGCGTGCGGCACGGCAGCAAGCGCGACAAAAAAGGTGCGGCATGCTGAGCAAATGCAGCGTCGGTACGGCGCGCGCGGCGCGTGTCAACCAAGTAGGCGGCATCGCCCGACGCAAAGCAGTACATATCGGCGGGCAGGCGCAGGTCATAGCTACCACCAGCCGCCGGCGCGATTTTGGCGGCAAGCAGCGGTGGGCGCTTAGCGGATGCCTCGTCCTCCCTTTGCGGAGACAGCTCAACCGCCACGTCGTAGGTGCGATGCGTCGTCATCCCCCGCGACCAGGCGGGCTCAAAGGAGATGGTCTGGCCGCGCAGCAGGTCCAGCACATATACGATGCTATGCTCGGACAGCGGCAACTGACGCTCGGCAACAAAACCGCTGCGGGCAAAGTCGTACGACGCCGAACGCGAGCTTGTGATGTCATCGAGATAGGCAACTGTCGTCACAACAAGGTTGAGCAGCTTTGCCGATGTTTCGTCAAAGGCCTCAGGTGAATGGACAAACGTGAGCTTCTTGCCATAGGAGAACGTGCCGCCGCGCACGTAGGCATCGGCCATGCCGTCGATGTCCTTGACCACGTAGGAGACCGATCCACAGCGAATGCGGAACTCGAGCGCCCAGCTAAAGCGGTCAGCGAACAGCGGATTGTAGTACGGCACCAACGAGGGCTCCAATGCCGCTTTGGGGGCGTCGGGATCAACGGCACCGGCAAGCTTGCGGCGCATGCTCGCCAGCTCATCCATGCGCGCGTCCGAAAGATCGGAGAGCGCCGCCACAAGGCTCGGGCTCGTGGGGACGGGCGCCGGAAAGGGAAAGTTGGGGTTGACGGCCGGCGCTTTGGGTGCGGTGCGCGCGGGCTGTTTCGACTGCGCCGTAAACGTGCGAACCGGCGTGCGCAAACCTTCGACGGGCTCGGCGCCGCTGGCATCCAAATACGCCAGAGCCGTGGCAATAGCGTGCTTGCACATACCGGGGTAACGATAGGCGGCGGGGCAATCGCAGTCGTAGTCGATCACCTCGTGCTCGTCCATGTCGAGCGCCACGTGCGTCTTGTACAGGTCGCCACGCGAACCGCGCACCGAGCCCTCGACCGTCACGTTTTTGGAGAAGCGCGAGCCGCTGTCCTCGATCGACAGCACGGCGCCGTTGAGCATGAGCGAACGCCCCTTCATAAAGGTGCCGCTCAACGCCGCCTCTTTGCGA
The DNA here is from genome assembly GCA_900542275.1 of uncultured Collinsella sp. Lineage (GTDB taxonomy): Bacteria > Actinomycetota > Coriobacteriia > Coriobacteriales > Coriobacteriaceae > Collinsella. The sequence goes on along the minus strand of UQMW01000006.1, from coordinate 42,922 downwards.
AGCGCCTGCACAAACGTCCCCTGCGCCATCACTTCCTCCAATCTCACCCGGGGTAGCTTAGATCACCGTCACGCGGCCCTGGTTACCCACAATGGCCTTGGCCTCGGCCAGCAGCGGAATCGAACGCGCGTTGACCTTGGCAGGTACCTCGGCACGCAGCACGCGCCCGTCCACCTGCTCGATAAAGATCTCCACGCGGTCGCCGCCCGGGTTGGCGGTAAGCACCGTGGCAAGACGCGCCATATTGCCCTGGCTAAAGCGGCTGTTGGGCACCATGACCTCAAACACCTTGGGCTTGTTGTTCTCCTCGTTAAGCTCGAGCGGCACGATCTCCTGCGCGATGATCTGGTCGCCGCGGTCCGAGCGCTCGAGCTTGCCCTTAATGCGCACAAAGGCATCGGACAGCTGCGCGCCGGTCTCGGGATCGACCTCGCCGTACAGGTACCCCTCGGCCTCCTTGTAGGTCTTGGGGAACACGACGACGGTGGCCTCGCCTTCCATGTCCTCGAGCCGCACGATGCCCATGGGGTCACCGTTTTTGGTCACGCGCTTGGACACGCTCGAGACCATGCCGGCCCACCACAGCGCCTTGCCCTCGGGAATTTCCTGGTTGATGGTGCCGCCCGTAGGATTCTGAACTTCGTAGCCGGTGTCGATCTGCGAGAACGAGAAGTCACGCGCCTTGGCTAGTGCATACTCAAACGGGCGCAGCGGGTGGTCCGAGACATAGATGCCCAGAACCTCCTTCTCCTGACTCAACTTGAGGTGGCGGTCCCATTCCTGGCCATCCGGATCGGGCACGCTCACCTCAAAGCCCGAGCCCTCAACGTCGCCAAACATATCGAAGAACGACGTCTGGCCGCTCGCGCGATCCTTCTGGCGCTTTACCGCGGCATCGATGATGTTCTCGGGGTTGTTCTTGTCCACAAAGTGCATCATCTGGCGACGCGGATACCCCGTGGAGTCGAAGGCGCCTGCCTTGATGAGCGATTCGATCACGCGGCGGTTGGCCTGGCTCGAGTCCACGCGCTCGACAAAGTCGTGCAGCGTCTTAAACGGGCCGCCCGCCTCGCGCTCGGCGATAATCGCCTGCGCCACGCCGGTGCCCACGCCGCGGATGCCGGCCAGACCAAAGCGCACGCCCTCCTTGGTAGCCGTGAACTCGGTACCGGACTCGTTGACATCTGGCGACAGCACGGGGATGCCGTCGTGACGGCATGCCGAGACGTAGTGCACGATCTTGTCGGTCTTGCCCGTATAGGACGTCAGAACGGCCGCCATGTACTCGTGCGGATAGTGCGCCTTGAGCCACGCCGTCTGCATAACCAGGATGGCGTAGCCGGCGGAGTGCGACTTGTTGAAGGCGTAGGACGCGAACTCGAGAACATCGTCCCAAATCTTCTGGGCGACCTCGCGCGTATAGTTGTTCTTGATGGCGCCGTTCATCCAGTGGTCGTAGGTGGTCTCGTCGGAGCCATCCTCCCAGTGGAGCACCGTCGACGTGAGCAGCTTGATTTTCTTCTTAGCCACGGGCTTACGGATACGCGAGTCCGATTCGCCCTTGGAGAAGCCGCACATCTCGACGGAGATGAGCATAACCTGCTCCTGGTAGACCATGGTGCCGTAGGTTTCGCCCAGGATGTCGTCCAGGCGGTCGTCGTAGGAGACCGCCGGCTCCTTGCCGTTCATACGGTTGATGTAGGACGAAACCATGCCGGCGCCCAGCGGGCCCGGGCGGTACAGGGCGATCAATGCCACGACGTGCTTGTACTCGGTGGGCTTCATGTTCTTGATCGTGGCCGTCATGCCGGCGGACTCGACCTGAAAGACGCCGGCGGTGTGGCCGGAACCCATGAGCTTAAAGATCTCGGGGTCGTCAAAGGGAATCTCTTCCTCTTTGATGTCGATGCCGAAGTTCTTCTTGATGTTTGCCTTTGCCTTGGAGATAACAGTCAGCGTGCGCAGGCCCAAGAAGTCCATCTTGAGCAGGCCCATGTCGGCAACGGTATGGCCCTCGTACTGGGTAATCTCGACGCCGCCCTTGGTGTCGAGCTTGGTGGGCACGTGCTCGTTGACGGGGTCGCGGCAGATCAGAACGGCGCACGCGTGCACGCCCTCGCCACGGGTGAGGCCCTCGATTGAGAGCGCCGTGTCGATGATGCGGCGGGCGTCGTCGTCCTTTTTATATGCCTCGGCAAAATCGGGGTTAAACAGGTCCTCTTTGCCGGGTTGCTTTTCGAGCACCTGCTTGAGCTTGACCTTGGGGTCGCTCGAGACCATCTTGGACAGACGCTGGCCCATGTAGACCGGGTAGTCCAGGACGCGCGCGGCGTCGTTGATGGCCTGCTTGGCCTTAATGGTCGAGTAGGTGATGACGTGGGTGACCTTCTCGGGGCCGTAGAGCTGGCGAACGTGCTCCACGACCTCGAGGCGCCGCTCATCGTCGAAGTCCATATCGATATCGGGCATCTCGGTACGCTGCGGGGACAGGAACCTCTCGAACATCAGGCCGTTCTCGAGCGGATCGAACGCGGTGATGTTCATGGCGTAGGCGACGATAGCGCCGGCAGCCGAGCCACGGCCGGGGCCGACGCCAATGCCGTTGTCCTTGGCCCATTGCACGTACTCGGCAACAATCAAAAAGTAGGCGGCAAAGCCCTTGTCGCAGATGACTTTGTATTCGTACTCAAAGCGCTCTTTGATGTTGACGCCACCGATCTCGCGCGTGGCCCAGTCGTCACCGTAGTGCTGGCGCAGGCCCTTCTCGCACTCGCGGCGGAACTGACTCTCGTGCGTCTCGCCGGGGTCGAGCAACGGGAAGCGCGGCAGGATGATGGAGTCCCAGTCCAGCTCGACGTAGCACTTGTCGGCGATCTCGAGCGTGTTGTCGCAGGCCTCGGGGCAATACGGGAACATCGCCCGCATCTCCTCCTCGGTCTTCATGTAAAACTCCGAGCCAGTCATGCGCATGCGGTTGGGGTCGTCGACCTTGGCGTTCATGCCGATGCACATGATGACGTCCTGCACGGGAGCGTCCTCGCGGCGCAGGTAGTGGAAGTCGTTGGTGGCGATGACCTTGACGCCTACCTGCTTGGCGATGTCGATGAGCGTGCGGTCCATCTGCTCATCGGTCAGGCCGTTGTCGGTGGTGATGCCGTGTTCCTGGATCTCGATATAAAAGTCGCCAGGTTCGAAGGTATCACGGAAGGTCTCGGCCCACTTGATGGCGCCCTCCATGTCACCGCGGTCGATGTATTTGGGAATGATGCCCGCGATGCAGGCGCTGGTGCAGATCATGCCCTTGGCGTGGCGGCGCAGGTTGTTGAGCGTCACGCGGGGCTTGTAGTAAAAGCCCTGCACGGCTGCCTCGGAGACCGTCTGCATCAGGTTGACGTAGCCCTCCTGGTCCTTGGCCAGAAGGATCATGTGGTAGAGCTCGGGCTTATGGTCGCGGGCAAGGGTCTCGTCCGGCGTAAAGTAGACCTCGCAGCCAAAGATGGGCTTGATGACCAGGGGCGGCTTGAGCTCGTCGATGTTGCCCCTCTCGTCCCACATGGCCATGTCCTTCACATACTGGGCATGCTCGCGCGGGTTTTCCTCGGGATCGGGCTCCACCAGCTCGTCGCGGCGATCCTTTTCCAAGAAGGCCTTGTCGTGGCTCCAGGTTTTGTACTCGGGCGTGTTGTGGTTGACGGCGTCGCAGGCCAGCGCCAGGTCGGGCACGCCATACATGTAGCCGTGGTCGGTAATGGCGACGGCGGGCATGCCCAGCTCTACGGCGCGGTTGACCATATCCTGGATACGGGTTGCGCCGTCGAGCATGGAGAAAACAGTGTGATTGTGCAGATGGACGAATGCCATGTGATGAGCTCCGATGCGGGTTCGTGTTCTGACTGAACGATTTTACCCCACGGCACGGACAGCACCCGAACCTAGCCAAACCCACACGGGCAGTCTTTTTGGGACGTGTCTTTTTTAGCTGCTTTGACCTGATTGCTTCATTCGTCGCAAAGGGGCCGGACCGCGACCCCATGTCGCGGTCCGGCCCCTGAGGAAAGCTCAGCTCAGGTCCTCGCCGTTTGAGGCAATTACCTTGCGATACCACTCGAACGATCTTTTCTTGCTGCGCCGACGTGTGCCGTGTCCTTCGTCATCGAGGTCGACATAAATGAAACCGTAGCGCTTGCGCATCTGGCCCGTTGCGACCGAAACCAGATCGATCGGTCCCCAGCACGTGTAGCCCAGAAGGTCCACCCCGTCGATTTCGACGGCGTCCTTCATAGCCTGGATGTGCTCGCGCAGGTAATCGATACGGTATCCATCATCCACAAAGCCGTTCTGATCCGGCTCATCCGAGGCTCCGAGACCGTTCTCCACGATAAAGAGCGGCTTTTCGTACCGGTCGTATATGTCGTTCATGGTGATGCGCAGCCCTGCGGGATCGATGAATCTGCCCCATGGCTCCATCTTGAGGTAAGGGTTGGGGGCACTCTTGAGTAGATTGGAGTCAAACTGCCCCTCGGTGTTTGCCTGCGCCACGCGCGTCGAGTAGTAAGAGAAGCCCACGAAGTCCACCGGATTCTGCGCAAGGACCTCCTCATCGCCCTCCGCCCAAGGAATCGCGAACCCTTGACGCTCATACTCCGTGAGCATGTAGCACGGATAGTGGCCGCGCACCTGCACGTCGGTGAACATATAGTGCTTGCGATTCTCGTCCTGAGCCGTTTTAACGTCGGCAGGGTTGCAGGTAGCAGGATAGAAAATACCCGCATTGAGCATGCAGCCGATTTGCGCACCAGGGATGATCTCATGGCAGGCGCGCACCGCGCAAGCACTCGCCACGAGCACGTGATGCACCGCGTTATGAACGGAGACGTAGCGGTCCTCCCCCTCATCAAACACGATGCCTGCCGCCATGAAGCACGCAGAGGTCATGATGTTGATCTCGTTGAACGTGAGCCAAGAGCGCACTTGATTGCGGTAACGTGCGAACACAGTGCGAGCGAAGCGCTCAAACATGCCCACGAGAGCGCGGTTGCGCCAACCGCCGTATGCCGTAACAAGATGCATGGGCACGTCATAGTGGCTGAGCGTCACCACCGGCTCGATGCCCTGTTCGAGGCAGGTGCGAAACACATCCTCATAGAACGCGAGGCCCTGCTCGTTGGGTTCGGAGTCATCCCCGTTGGGGAATATACGGCTCCATGCGATGGAGAGGCGCAGAGCCTTGAAGCCCATCTCGCCGAAGAGCGCGATGTCCTCGCGGTAATGATGATAGAAATCGATGGCCTGTTGGGCCGGGTAGTAATGGTCGGACAGCGGCTCGAGCGGAACGTCGTCACCCCTGATGACGGCGAGACGGTCCCGCCCGTACGGCAGAAGATCCGCGTTGGCGAGCCCCCGCCCGCCCTCGTCCCAGGCACCCTCACACTGGTTGGCGGAAAGCGCGCCGCCCCAGAGAAAATCAGAACGCAATGGCATGGGAGTCCTCCTTATCTTGCTTTTAGTGCGAACGGGCACCACCATGCAGCGGCGCCCGTCCGGGTTCATGGGGCCCCAGTTCCGAGAAGAGACTCGTTGCGCTAAGGCACCCTTCTAGATGCAGCGCTTAAGCCTCAAGGGCCTCCTCGGCTTCCTTCTCGCCCGATTCGCGATTGTCGAAGCCAAAGACCATGCAGAGGGCGAATGTCACCGCAAAGCCAATCGCGCAGCTGATGGCGCCCGGAATGATGTCCTGGCTGAACTTGATGACGTTCATCCACGGGAAGCCGACTCCCGAGAAGACGAAGATGCGCGCGTTGAGCAGACCGCATGCAAGGCCGCCGGCCGCGCCGCCGATCATCGACCAAGCGAGCGCCTTCTTATCGCGCAAGAGGATGCCGTAAATGATGGGCTCGGATACGCGGCCGAGCGCATAGGTAGCGAAGGTAGTCCAACCGAGCTGACGGTTAGCCTTGCCCTTTGCACGGATGCCGTAGGCGAGCGCGACCGCAAGCGTCACGTAAACAACCACCGTCGTACCCGGAGTGCACACGGCGTCATAGCCCACCTCAAGCCAGCCGGGCATCATAGCGGTGAGAATCGGCACATGCATGCCGGTAGCGATCACGAGGTTCCACGTCGCACCGACCACCAGACCGCACAGCGGACCGGCGTTCGCGCCGAGCCAGATGATGATATCGGCGATGATGCCCATAATGAAGGAGACGGCGGGGCCGAAGACGCAGAGTGCAAGCGGCAGCATGATGAGCATGGTCCCCACTGGAATCACGAGGATGCGCAGCATGTCAGGGCAATGCTTCTTGATAAGCCCCTCTATGTAGGACTGAATCCACACGATGAGGATGATGGGAAGCACCGACTGTGTGTAATTCACCAGCGTCATGGGGATGCCGTAGACGTCGAACGGAGCGCCCTCCTCGACGATAGCGAGCATGCTCGGATGAATCATAATAGCAGCCGTCATGAGCGCGAGCACAGGACTCGTCTGGAACTTCTTGGCCGCCGCATAGGCACCGAAGATCGGCAGGAAGTAATATGCCGCGTCTCCCACCAAGGAGAAGAGCCGGTACATGCTGCCCTCCGCGGCTAGAAGGCCCGCGCCTTCCGGACCAAGCAAAATGGTGAACATGCGGAAGATACCCGCGATGCAGAACACGGGCAGAATGGGAGCGATAGAGCCGCTCACCGCATCGAGAATCAGATTGCCGATGCGCTTCGGAGCGAACCGTTCCTTCCAGGGAAGCCTCTCTGCTGCGTCCAGATCTTCATCAATCGCCGTCTGGACTTCAAAGCCGCCTTCCCTGCATACCGCGTCGTAGACCTTGTCGACGGTCGGCCCGATTACGAGCTGCACCTGGCCGCCAGCGTGCACCACGCTAATCACTTCGGGAATCGCATTGAGCTTGGCGTCATCTGCAAGCCCCTCGTCCTTAAGAACGAGGCGCAGACGCGTCATGCAATGCGTCGCGCTTGAAACATTCGCCTTGCCGCCCACCTCTTCGATGATTCTTTGGGCGAGTTTTTGATAGTTAGTCATCATTCCTCCTTTTACGCCACGAATCGTCGTGGCACGAGATGGTTCTCGTACTTTCGGAGGTCATGCCCTGCCCTAACACAGGTTACAATCCTTCTGGCCTGGGTTGTCAGCGTCCGGCTGTGCCGGATTCCGCCTTCGTACAGATACGGTTGACATGGAGCATGAAGTAAAGCTTCTCCTCGTCGGTGAGCTCCGTATGCCATTCCCGCTTCATATAGGTACAGATGTGGTCGATGCATTGCGCAAGCTCGGGAAACTCCTCGCGCGAATTCGCATAAAGCGGCAAATTGGCGCTGCTGAGGCTATCGTTACCCTTGATACGCTTGAACAGATACTGCACGTGTGTCGCAAACCGTGAGAACTCAAAAGACTCCCGATCGATGATGGTACGGAAATCGTACTCGACGATATCAGTGACATCGTTGAGCAGGCGCTCAAACGATTGGGCGCGATCGCTTGCCACAGTAACCTCTGCCCCAGTCTTTGCATTGACCAGATTCATGGCGATGCTTGCCACCTCTTCGCGCGGCAGCTCGACGCCCAACTCCTGCCGCACGCGCGCGGTAATGTAGCGGCCGATTTTGTATTCCAGCGGATAAAGCTGCTGCACATCATAGGTAAGGGGCATATCAAAACGAATGCCCTTCCTCTGCCGCGCAATCGCAAAGGCGATATGGTCGGCCATGATGAGCACGGCGTTGGGACTGAGTTCGTAAGGCAGCTCGTTCTCTACAATATCCATGATCTTTGCCGTAAACAGCACCACATCGGCAGGAAGATCCTGCATGATACGCTGCCCCTCGGCATCGATGCTATAGAACGTGCGCTCGATATGGTCCATCGCGAGCTCCCGGGGGAAGTCACCACCGAAGCCGACACCCTTGCCGAGCGCCACGACCTCGCGACCGCGACTATCTCGACAAATCACGGCGTTATTGTTGAGCTTTCTGATCGCCAGCATATCGATGTACCTCCTCTCTTGATGATAGGGCACTCATTCGGAGCTGAACAAAAAGGGCATGACCTCGGCAGAAAGCAGCACCCTACTTGCCTACGGTCATGCCCTAAAGTGACACCCGAATATATGTGCAATTGAATAACGAACGGAATCCGGATGGCCATGCTCCCCAAAGGGATAACAACCCATCACATGTATTTATAGGCCCACCCGAGATGAACGTCAAGTGTAAATTTGCGTAATCCGCACCCTTGATTGGCAACTTCATCCGCGTAATCCGCACCCCCGACTGATTCTGAGTTGCGGTGAAATAGTTCCTGCTGGAGCCAGCTGGGCCGTAAAACAGGAACTATTTCACCGCAAGTTATGGGGAGACTGGGCGTGCGGACGGCCCTGGTGAGCTAGAGGTTGTAGGTGACCACCTGGGACTCGGCGGGGTTGGAGGGATCGGACTGCTCCACGCGGACGAACTTGACCGTCACCGTCTTAAAGCCCGCCTTGTGCAGAACATCCGAATAGACGCGCGCCTGCATTTAAAGAAACAACGGCGGTAATTGCTATCGCGATTGCGCCAATAACACCGAGCGCTATCTGAATGGGATATAACCCCAACACATGTCCAAATATGGAGAAAAACACTGCAGAAAAGAGAGCCCTTACCAGAGACGCGACGGAAAGGATCGTCGCGCGGAGATCGTCCGCTATCGCGTCTTGGATTAAGTTTTCCGAAGTGATGTACACCACTTCTGGGAGAAAACAAAGCACCATGCTAAGGCCAAACAAACACAGCGGATTTGAAGCGAACCACGGAAGAATCATGAAAAGGCCAGCCTCGATTAGCATCGAGCCGAGCATGGTATTTCTTTTCCCGAAACGCAATGAGAATAAATCTGCTGCAATGTAGGCCGTCGCATTTACTGCATAGGATGCACCGAAAAAGATTCCTATTATGGAGACGGGAGCATCAAATGCGTCGAATACCAACTGATTCAAGTTGTAATAACTCCCATAGAATCCATCGAGCATGCTTGTGCCGATTAGAAGAAGCAATACCGCAAAAGCGGATTCTCCAACACGCCAGGTTTCGCGTCTGAACATCTTGGCCGCGTCAAACCTTCCCTTTTCAGAGCTTTCAGAACGGGTCGCTTCCGTCCTCTCAATGGGATACAGAAGGAAAAGCTGCAGGAGATAGAAAACGGAGACACATACGTAGAGGGCGCTCCAAGATACTTGGGCAATGAAAGATCCGAGCACAATCGCCATTCCCGTAGCGATTGATTGCGCGGCAAGCAGCCGAGCGTTGATGGTGAGGAAACGCTCTCCTTGACCGGCATTCCGGGCAATTTCATATAAAAGTGCTTGTTCGGATCCCGATTGAAGGGAGTAGGCGAGTGCCTCAACAAGGGAAAGCACGACAAGAAAGGGACCTGAGAGCAACAGCATGCCAGCCGTATGGAAGAAAAGCAGCAGCACGCCCACTTGAATCGAAAACTTCTTTCCAAAGAAATCGCCTATCAGCCCTGTTGGCAGCTCGAGAACGACCGTTGTAATGTTAAACAGGGCTTGATAAAGCGCGATTTCCGTGACAGACATTTCTTTCTCCGCAAGGAAAAGTAGAAACACTCCCCGATTTAAAACAAATCCCGCGAGAACGAAAAAGGCGGAATAGATGTGCAGTTGCGTAGCGGCATTCTTATTCATTTGGCACTTCCATCAACTACTTTTGTCGGGCCGCTCGCTACTGACTCGAAGCCTGAAGTGTTCACAGTTGATGTGAAGAGCGGTAAAGCTTTTGCACAGGGTATCAATGGAATACATCCGAAGCGTTTTCGGCAGTATCATCGGCGAAGGCGGGATTAGCCTTTACGCGGCGCTCACCCTCGATGTATTTGACGATTTGATCAATCGTCTGGTTGGCGTGGCTCTTGAGCTTGCGCTCATAGAAGAAGAGGCCGAGCTTGCCGCGCGTGCCAGACGTGTTGCCACCCACACCCTGAAAATCCTCGGTATAGGTGAGCTCGCAGGCACCATCGCCAGCAGGTGCAGCCTCATAGCGCATAGTATTGATGCCCGCCGCATACTGAAAACGGACCTCATAGAGACACGGGTAGTCAAAGTGCTTGATTTTAACCTTGATCGCCATGCCCTTGGCCTTGCCTTTTGCGGACTGGGCGCGCTTCTCGTACTTATAGCCGTTGAGCTTGTTGCGGCTGGGACGCTTGCCCGTGGCGTTCTCGATATCCTGCATGATGGACCCCGCCAGAGCGTAAAAAAGCTCCTCCGGCGTCACCTTAAGCGTTTTGGCGAGCTGCATGATGGCTCCTTATTCGTTTGAACCGTTCGAGCCATTGTACCGCCCCAGGCTCTCCCATGCGTTGCGGTGAAATGCGGACTGTTTGGCGGCTTTTTTGGCCAAAACAGTCCGTATTCCACCGCAAGTTATTGAGGGCTAGAGGCTGTAGGTGACCACCTGAGGCTCGCACGGGTTGGCGGGGTCGACTTGCTCCACGCGGACGAACTTGACGGTCACGGCCTCAAAGCCCGCCTTGTGCAGAACATCAGCGTAAACGCGCGCCTGCAGGGCGTGCTTCTCCTGCAGCTGTTCCGGCGTCTCGTCCGGTGTGCCGCCCGTCTTGTAGTCGATGACCAGCGCGCGTGACGAATCCGCCGGGTTCGTCGCCAAAGCATCGATGGCGCCCTCGGCATATGCACCGTAGCGAGCGATGTCCTCATCCTCGCAGCCCAGCGAAAAGAACGGCACCTCGGCGCGAACGCACGGCCAGGCAAGCAGCTCGGCACGGACCGCCGACTTGAGCCAGCGATCCAGGGCAACGTCGAAGCGTTCGCGCTGTTCCGGCGTCAGGCGCCACAGGCGAGCCAGGGCGTCGGCACGCTCGGCGGGCAGCGCATCGGCACCCATCTCGATCAGCCACTGGCAGGCGGCATGGAACGCCGAGCCCAGCGCCATGGGGTTGCCGGCGGGCTCAACGGCGGCCACGCCTGCATCCGTCATCTCGGAACCATCCGACTCCGCATCATCGCCAGCCTCGTCCATGGGCACATGCGCCTCGGCGGCTCGGTCCTCGGACTCGGCATGCAGCGCCGCGGCAATTGACGAGTAGCTGTACGAATCGCGCGCCGGATACGGGCAGGTGCCCATGCGCACGCCCACCGTCTGGGGATACACGAGCTCAAACGCATCGGGCTCGGGGTCGGCTGGACCGGGAACAGCGGCGTGGGCATCCGCACCGGCACCCTCCGGCTCCGCATCGCCGCGGACAAGCCTGCCCTCGGCATCCAGCGAAGCGTTGACCTCAAACGCCTGCTCGCCAAACGTAAAGTCCGCCAGCGAGATGAGCTCGTAGTCGCCCGGCTTGGAGTTGTCGAACACCAAACGGTCGCTATCGAGCTGCGGTATGTCCAGGCTGTCGGTCGGCAGGATGCGGCGCAGCACGTCGTAGGTCAGATCCGTCTCGACATCGAAGGTCGGCGCGCACAGCTTGCCGCGGCTCACGCCGGCATCCATCGCCAGAATGACCAGCTCGCGCGCTCGCGTCATGGCGACATAGAGCAAGCGAGCCCGCTCCTCGAGCGAAAGCTGCAGGTCGTCGTTGCGCAGGCGAACGAATGCCTCGGCGGGAGAACCCGTCGCGCAGACATCCTCCATGAGCTCCGGCGGCAACCATAGCGACGTGCCCTTACCCTTAAACGCATGCTCAAACTGCTTTTTGACGTCATCGCCCTTTACGAACGTGCCGTCCGCGAGTTTAACGCCGTCGAAGCGTGCCGGCAGCGCCACGACCTGCGCTCCACCCTCGACACGCCCCATCTGAGCCGCACCCGAGGACTTACGCACGCCAAAGCACTCCGCAACCGCCACGACCGGATACTCCAGGCCCTTGGAGGCATGCACCGTCATGATGCGCACCGCGCCGTCGCCCTCCTCGTTGAGGGCGCCTGGGGCCTCCTTGCCCGCCAAGAAGCGGTCGAAGGCAAGCGCAATGGAACGCGGCGAGTTACCGAACTCGGCCTCCGCCTCGGCCACGGCATCGAGCGCCTTAAGCACGTTGGCGGCAATGGCCTTGCCCTCGGGACCACGCTGTGCCAGACGCACAAACCAGCCGGAAGCGTTGACAGTATCGCGCGCGATGGCGGCGAACGAATCGCGGCCCACGCGACGAAGCGCATACCGCAGCACCTCGCGGGCGCGCGTCACGAGCGGCAAGTCTTGCAAACCCGGCACATCGGAATCGCTCATGATGCCCACGTCGATGTTGCGGCGCGAGGTCTCCCCCGTCTGGTCGTCCAGCTTGGTCGCCAGCGCCAGGAACTCCTGGGCGCCGAGCGCAAACATCGGCGAGGCGAGCAGTGGCATAAGGCCCTGCGCCGTATCGACCGGATTGGCGAGCGCGCACACCAGAGCGCGCACCGTCTGCACCTCGGCAGCCTGGGCAAAGACCGAGCCGCCTGCGATCACGCAGTCGAGCCCTTGGTCGCGGAAGGCCTGCGCATAGACATCGGCGTTGGTCATGCGGCCCAGCAGCAGGACCATGCTGCCCTGGGGCTGCCCCGCTTTGACGAGCGCTTGGAACCGCTCGGCAATCGCACGAGCTTTCGCCTGCGTTCGCTCCTGCGTGCTGCCACCGGCAACGAAGACCGCCTGGCGGCGCGAAGCCTTTGCCTTGAGCTTGTCCTCGCGATCGTCACTCGGCTCAAGATCCAAGAACCCCTGCATCAAACCACCGGTATCGCCGTCAAAGACGCGCGCCACATAGCGCAGCACCTCGTCGTGGCTGCGGAAGTTGCGCACGAGTTTGACGAGCTCGCCGGCGGGGGCATCGGATGCGACAGCCGTCTCGGGCGCAGCAGAGGAGCCCACTTTGCGCTCCTGGCGGCGGAAGACCTCAACCTCGGCGCCACGGAAACGATAAATCGACTGCTGCGCATCGCCCACGGTACACAGCGCACGCTCACCCGCGCCGGTCAGGTAACGGATCAGGTCAACCTGCATCTGGTCGGTATCCTGGAACTCATCGATCATGACCATCTTAAAGCGGCCCTCATAGGCTGCTCGAATAGCCGGGTAGTCGCGCAGCGCCTCGTACGCCATGCGCAGCAGGTCGTTGTTATCGAGCGCGGACTGGCCGGCCTTCAGCGCGCGATACTCGGCCTCCACGGAACGGGCCAGGCCCACCAGTGCATCGAGCGCGGGGGCACCGCAGGCAAGCACGATATTGATAAATGCATCAGCAGCCTCGGCCTTGAGTAGCTCCACCTGCTCCTTAGAAAACGCCTTGCTCGCGCGCGGCATGGTGCACGACATCATAAGTCGCGCCGCATCGACCATGGTCTTGCCGCTCGCCTCGAACGCGTCGATGGCATCGAGCGCCGTCTGCGCCTTCTCGGTCGCGGCCTTGCTTGCGCCCAGCGCCGCGCGATAGGCATCGGCGAGCGCTGAGGTATCGGCCTGGCCGCGCGCCACACACACGTCGTCCATACCGCCCGGCAACTGACTCGACAGCTCCAGCAGGTCGCGCACCAGACCCTTGATGGTCGTGCCGGCGCCAAAGGGACCGCCCTCGCCCGCCATGGGATACCAGGCGTAGAGGGCCTTGAGCGATGCCGCGAGCTCGGGGACGGCATCGGGCGCCGTCGCGCGGGCCAGCACATGCTCAACAGCCTGGTCCATAAGCTCGTCGGTATCGGTGAGCACCGTGAACTCGGGGTCGATACCCAGCTCCAACGCATGCGCGCGCAGGATGCGCGAACACATGCCGTGAATGGTCGAGATCCAAGCGTCGTCGACGGTCAGGGCCTCCTCGTCCATACCCTCTTCGATAAGCGCGCGACGCACGCGGTCGCGAATCTCGGCCGCGGCATCTTTGGTAAAGGTAATGGCGAGCACCTGATCCAGATGCTCGACAAACGGACCGGATTCGGGCGAGAGCGCGTAGACGATGCGGCGCGTGAGGGTAAAGGTCTTGCCCGAGCCGGCACCTGCCGAGACAAACAGCGGGCGGTCGAGCGTTTTGACGACTTGCAGTTGTTGCGGCATCAAAGTCGAAAGATCCATGGTCTACACGTCCCTCCTTACAAACGTTCCTTCGTGGTTATACGAGCAGCGCGCATGCGCGGCCTGAGCCGACGTCGGGTCGACGGCGGCAACGTTGCCTGCCTCGAGCTCGCGCAGACGCTCGGCAATGCCGGTCTCCACTCGATCGAGCAGCGCATCGAAGTCCATGCTGCCGCCCTCGCCGGGAAAGCCCTTCTTAAGCCCCGGGATGCGGCCGTCACCACGCTCTTCCTCAAGCAACTCGGCGCTCGCCGCACCGCGCAGCGCGGGCTTGCCACCCTTGGTCGAAAAATAGAGCGCCGCGCGGGTGTCCAAATCCAGCGCCCGGCGCATAGCCTGCGCATAGATAAGCGTCTGGGTATGGGGCGGCAGCCAGCGCGGGTCGTCGATGGGGGCCTCGCCCGATTCCTCGTCGCGCACCGTGGGGTCGGCGAGCTTAAACTCCTCGACACCCGAACGATGCTTGTAGTCGATTACCACGGCGCGATTCTCGGCATCCACATCCACGCGGTCGATGCGCCCGCCGAGCGGCCAACCGGCATACTCGACCTGGAGCTCGTTGAACGCAAACTCCAGGTAGCGCAGAGCAAAGGGGGTGAGCGCCTCGGACTCGTAGGCAAGCACGCCCTCCAGCTGCGGCAAGATCTCGGCCACCTGGCGCTCCTCCACCGGGGAGAGCGGCACCAGCGGGCCTTCGGTACCGCGCTTGCCCGCATGCTCGGCCAGGGTCTCGGCAAAGACCTCGCGCAACAGCTCCTGCGCGCGCGGCAGATTCATGGGTGTCACGCGCTCCATGCCCTCCTGGGGCAGACGGGCATGCAAGTGTTCCAGCACGTCGTGGACAAAGTTGCCCTTCTCCATATTGCCAAAGCCAGCGTCGATCGATTGGGGCTTCACGCGGTACGAGACGAACCAGCATAGCGGGCAGGTCGAATAGGCCTCGATCTGCGAGGCAGACGTCAGGCGCGGCACCAGCGGCGCATCCTCGCCCTCGCCATCGCGACGGCGCAGGACCAGATACGGAATGGCTTCATCGCTCAGATGCTGAGGAGCTTCGCAGGTCACGCGCTCGCGCCTAAGACCTTCGCCTGCCGCGGGATCGAAGTCCCTTACGATATCGCCCTCGCCCACGCACTTCGCCTTGTCGGCGCCAACGGCCTTAGCGTCGTCAGCGGCCTTGTCGGCGTCAGCGGCCTTGTCGGCGTCAGCGGCCTTAGCATCGTTAGTGGCCTCGGCATGCGCCCGCAACTCGGTCCACACGGCAGCCGGGTAGCACTCGCGCGCCTGGCGATCGTGCGTCACGCGGGCAAGCGCAACCGGACCACGCGACGCTTGTATCGCGCGGCCAAAGCGTGCGCGCAGCAAGGCCGCAGGCTCAAGCGTCACACCGCTGCGATCTAACTCTGCCGTCAGCGTTGCCAGCGGGCCCTCCTCATGTGAGAGCGGATAACTGTCCAGGTCGACGTCGGCAAACAGCACGGCATCGTAGCTGCCGGGGCGCAGGGCCGCCGCATCGGCAAGCGAAGCAAAGCGAACCTGGGCGCGTG
The DNA here is from genome assembly GCA_900542275.1 of uncultured Collinsella sp. GTDB lineage: Bacteria > Actinomycetota > Coriobacteriia > Coriobacteriales > Coriobacteriaceae > Collinsella. The sequence continues at coordinate 27,305 of UQMW01000006.1, read as the reverse complement.
GCGCACGGTCAACCTCGTAGGTCTCGTAATCGTAGGCGGCGCTACGCTTGTCCACCTTGGTGCGAATGTCATCGAGCACGGGCACGGTCGCGGCCTGCGACACGTCGAGCGCACGGGCGCCATTCATAAGGATGTCGATGACGTGGCGCAGCAGGGCCACCTCCGCCTGGCGACGGGCCTGACCGTCGAGACCGCCAAGTGCGCGATCGGGCAGTGCCTCGGCAACGGCAAGCATGGCCTTGAGCGCCGTCACGGGTTTGTCGCGCCACAGCGCCTGGAACACGTCCGAGATCACGCACGGCACGTTCTTAAACCAGTTCTCGTCGCTCGCCGCTTTACGCGCGCCCCTCACCTGGCCCTGCACGCTCTGCAGCAGGCTCTTGACGCCCGCAGTGGTCTTGCTGCGCGACAGTCGCATATTCTTGTCGAACGTGCGCGCGCTGGCGGCGTCGGCACCCGAAAGCGGGCTGTAAATCCAGTCGGTAAGCTCCGGAGCGGGCCACCACTCAGTCTTAGAAGCTGCCCCTTCGTCGGCGGCCTTCATACGCTCGATCAGGTTGGCGAGCGCCGTGAACTGCCTGCCCGCAATGGATTGGGAAAACGCCGTGAACTCGGCCGTCTCGGCAGCAACGTGGCGCGCCGCCAAACGAGCGGCAAGCTCGCCGAACAGCTGGGGTGCCCGGGCAGAAACAACGAGCACGCGTACGGGGTCGGCGGGTGTTGCAGCAACTTTATCGTCCTTGGACTCCTTGTGCGCTTTCACCAACTTATCGATGACGTCCGCATAAGCATGGGCACGGGCATGGGGGCCGGCGACCTCAATAAAGGCAGGCTGAGCAGCGGACTTGGAGGCAGTCTGGGGCGCGGCGGCGCCCTCCCCCAGCGGCGCGATCTCAAACAGCACACCACGGACATCAAATGCCGCGGCAAGCTCCTCGCGCATCGCCGCTTGCTCGCGGGCAAGCAGCACGACAACCTCTCCCCCGTTGTTTGCCACGGCGGACAGCAGCTCGAGCAGGCTATACGTAAATGACGTGACGCCGCGCACGCAAACGGCGCGGGCGCACCCCGGCAGGTTGTCGGCCAAAGCGCCGGCCATAATGTCAGCCGCCTCGCAGGGCTCGACCATATCTCGACGGTCCAAACCGCGCGCATAGGCGCACAAAAGTTCAAACACGCGAGCCTCGGCGTCGCTTTTGGGCTTGGGCTTGCAAACGTTGTCGCAGCAACGCTCGGTGCCTGTCCCTGCCACACCCGGCAGCACATCGCGAGCCATACGCGCGAGCATACGCACCGTGCCCTGGCTGCGCGAAAGCGGCTGCAGGTCGGCGTCGTCGAGGCGCGCTACCATGTCCGAAAACAGCATCTGGCGCTGCAGGTTGTCGACGAAACCGCGCCCGTCGCCCAAAAGCTCCCAAAGCGAGCGAAGCCACGATGTAGGCGTCTTGTAGTCAATACCCAGCGAAACGCCGGCTTCCGCCGCATCATGACGGCACAGGTCGAGCTCGGCAAACGTTGGCGCCAGCAGCACGGCACGCCCGTGGCGGGCAATAAGGTCGGCAAGCAGCGCCGCCTCGGCATCGCTCAAATCCGCGCCGGCGTTGGTGGTATAGATTCGAACAGGCATGGTCCTCCACTCAAACCGTTCGCAATATTCAATGCTTCCATCCTACCCGCCCGCGCGGACAGATTTGCCCCACGCCAACAGATTTGACCCCTTGGAGACAGAGGAAAATGGATCACCGAGGAGGTCAGTCTGACCCAGTGATCCGTTTTCCTCCGTCCCCAAAGGATCAAAAAACCGCCCCCGAAGGGACGGTTCTGCGCAATTCGTTTGTTGCCGCTGGCCTACTCGCCATCCTCCAGCTTGATGAGGATCTTGCGATAGCCGCCGTACTCGCCGTTGAGTGCCTTGGACACGCGGCTCACCGTAGTGGACGAAGCGCCGGTGCGGGCCTGAACCTCAACATAAGGCTCGCCCTCATCCAGATAACGCGCAACCTGCAGACGTTGCGAAAGATCGCAGATCTCGCGCGGCGTGCAGATATCGGTCAAAAACGCCTGGATATCCTTCTCGTCATCCAAAAGACTAAATGCGTGGACCAGCTGCTTGACATCAGGCTTGTCAAACATGTTCTCGATATTCATCGATCACCGCCAAACCCGCCATAAGGCATCGAAGTTGATACTGACATCGGGCATCGTTCGCCCGTTCTATGCAATAGGGCAACGCCTGTGGCTTTTGCCCGTAGCAGTGTAGCACACCACCAAACTAAAGCGACAAGACTCTCTGCCAGCGGCGCGTTTTTCAGGACGAACGCCGTTTTGAAACCGAATGCGCACGTAAGCTCCACGAATATCTGAGACAATGGGCGGCCGAACAAGGCGGCACACCCGAGCGGCCGTCCAAGCCGCCGCAGCAAACCGCTTCACGCGACACCGACGCACCCTGCGCAAGAAAGGATTCCCACCATGCGCTTTTTACTCAACTGGCTTTTGACCTCAATCGCCATCGCGATCGCAACGTTTCTCGTCCCCGGCATTCAGCCCTTCGGCATGGCCGACGCCTGGCTCTGCTTTGCCTTCGTGGGACTGTTCCTCAACATCGTCGACTCGCTCGTCAAGCCGTTCCTGACGGTCATCTCGCTGCCGCTCACTATTATCACGCTTGGTATTTTTCAGCTCGTAGTCAACAGCTTTATGCTCGAGCTGGCCAGCTACCTGTCGGTCAATCTGCTGGGAGCGGGTATCTCCATTGCCAGCTTTGGATCGGCCTTTATGGGCAGCATCCTGGTATCCATCATGCGCAGCATTCTCGACAGCATCGCCAGGAACTAAAACGACCGGATACGGACCGCCACAACACGCCAAAATGAAGGCCGTCCATCGCAACGATGGGCGGCCTTCTTCTTTATCAAGCCTCAGAGGGCAAGAAAATCTACCATTTCTGCCCCATCCCCAAATGGCAGGTGGGGCTAGATTACGTAGTCGTAGCCCTCGTTGGGGGCAACGAGTTGATCGAGCGTCACGCCGTCGAGGTAGTCGTTGATGAGCTTGTCCAGGTTCTTCCACACGTCGAGTGTGGGACACTCATCCGAACGTGAACAGCCCTTGCAGTCGCCGTCCAGGCATGCGACTGGTGCCAGGCTGCCCTCGGTCAGGCGCAAGATCTCGCCCACCGTGTACTGCTCGGGCGGGCGCGTGAGCACATAGCCGCCGCCTTTGCCGCGCATGCCCGAGAGCATATTGGCGCGCACGAGCGTGGCCAAAATGTTCTCCAGATATTTCTCCGAAATCCCCTGACGCGCGGCGATCTCTTTGAGGGGAATGCGGCCTGCCGCCTGATGCTCGGCCAGGTCGACCATAACGCGCAGGGCATATCTGCCCTTTGTGGAAACCAACATATATATAGCTGCCTTTCGGTCTTTTAATTCGTAGAAATTCTAGCCGAAAAATTGGTTTTGAGAATACCTATTCCCGTCAAGCTGGTTAATCGACTCGTAATAATCTTCTATTTCCTATTGCGTTACTAGGCTTTACTGTCTACTATGCTTGCCAACAGCAAAAAGAACAACCCATAAGGTTTATGGGTTTCGCTGTTACATACACCGTAAAACCACACGGTATCCAGTCATTTGAACACTTTGGAGGTTCACCATGAGCAAGGTTTGCACGTCCATCGATCAGCTTATCGGCCACACCCCGCTTCTGGAACTCACTCACTTTGAGGCCGATGAGGACCTCAAGGCCCGCGTGCTCGTCAAGCTCGAGTACTTCAACCCCGCCGGCTCCGTCAAAGACCGCGTCGCCAAGAACATGATCGACGAGGCCGAGAAGGCCGGCAAGCTCGTGCGCGGCGGCGACTACACCATCATCGAGCCCACGAGCGGCAATACCGGCGTCGGCATCGCCTCGGTGGCGGCGGCTCGCGGCTACAAGGTGATCATCACCATGCCCGAGACTATGTCCGTCGAGCGCCGCAAACTTATGCAGGCATACGGCGCACAGCTCGTGCTCACCGACGGTTCCAAGGGCATGAAGGGGGCCATCGCCAAGGCCGAGGAACTGCAGAAGGAGACCCCCAACAGCATTATCGCCGGCCAGTTTGTAAACCCCGCCAACCCCGCCATCCACAAGGCCACGACTGGCCCCGAGATCTGGAATGACACCGACGGCGAGGTCGACATCTTCGTCGCCGGCGTCGGCACCGGCGGCACCGTGACCGGCGTGGGCGAGTTCCTCAAGGAGCAAAACCCCGAGATTCAGGTCGTCGCCGTCGAGCCCGCCACCTCCCCGGTGCTCTCTAAAGGCCAGGCCGGCCCGCACAAGATCCAGGGTATCGGTGCCGGCTTTGTGCCCGACGTCCTCGACACCCAGGTCTACGACGAGATCATCCCCGTCGAGAACGACGACGCCTTTGCCACCGGCCGCGCCGTGGGCCACAAGGAGGGCGTGCTCGTGGGCATTTCGTCCGGCGCCGCCGTGTGGGCCGCACTGCAGCTGGCCAAGCGCCCCGAGAACGAGGGCAAGACCATCGTGGCGCTGCTCGCCGACACCGGCGAGCGCTACCTGTCCACGGCACTCTTCCAGGACTAGAGCTCTCGTTCCTAGAACGAGTCCAAGGCACGCCGGTCTCCCCTCTCTTCTGGCAGCCTGAGCTCATCCCAACAGGGTGTCCCACAGGACGCCCGAACTTGCTACAATGTCTGCGGCGCGGAACCAGCCTCCCGCGCCGCTTTTCTTTTTTGGCCACATGCCACCAAGGAGAACCTCCCCATGCACAACAAGCGCGTGCTCGTCGCCATGAGCGGCGGCGTCGATTCCAGCGTGACCGCGTATCTGCTCAAAAGTCAGGGTTACGAATGTGTCGGTGCCACCATGCGCCTCACCTGCCCCGCGCCCGATCCCACCACGGGCATGAGTAAGGTCGACCGCGACATCGCCGATGCAAAGGCCGTCGCCGAGCGCCTGGGGATACCCCATCACGTGCTCGACTTGCAGCAAACCTTCGACCGCAACGTGATCGAACGCTTTGTGAACGCCTACCAGGAGGGGCTGACGCCTAACCCGTGCATCATCTGCAACCGCCATATTAAGTTTGGCGCGCTGCTCGATGCGGCACTCAATATGGGCTGCGATTACATCGCCACAGGTCACTACGCCAAAACGAGCCAGGCGTCCGACGGAACCTGGCAGCTGCATCGCGGCGAGGACCCTAAAAAGGACCAAAGCTACTTTTTATATTCGCTTACGCAGGAGCGCCTGGCGCACACGATCTTTCCGCTGGCAGGCCTGGACAAGGAGCACGACGTGCGCCGCATTGCCGCCGAGCAGGGCTTTGCCAACGCCAAGAAGGCCGAAAGCGAGGACATCTGCTTTATCGCGGATGGCGACTATGCGGGCTATATCGAGCGTCGGTGCGGACATCCCGCTACACCGGGCGATATCGTATGGCGCGACGGCAGCGTGGTCGGACGCCACAACGGCGCGTTGCGCTATACCATCGGCCAGCGCAAGGGCCTGGGCGTCGCGATGGCGCATCCCGTGTACGTAACGGGCGTCGACGCCGCCAACAACATTGTGCATCTGGGCGAAGCCGAGGACCTAACCGCGGCGGCGCTAACTGCCAATGAGTGGATCTGGAGCGCGCCGGCAGAGTGCATGGAGGCCGAGCTCGATGCCGGCGGCATTCGCGTGGGCGCCAAGTACCGCTACCGACAGAAAGACCAGGCAGCGACCCTTACGCGCGGCGAAGACGGGCAAATGTTGCTGACCTTTGACGAGCCGCAGCGCGCCATCGCCCCCGGACAGGCCGTCGTCGTCTATCGGGGCGACATCGTCCTGGGCGGCGGCACCGTGACCGGCGCGCTTAAGTAGCCGCGGGTTTATCGCTGCACGTGTCGAAGTACCTCAACAGCGGCACCAACCTCGATTACGCGACGCTCAAGGCCGCGGTGAATGGCCTCGAGTCGACCCTCCGCCGTCGCCCACTCGCTCTGCGAAAGAATCTCGATCGCTTCATCAACAAATCCGTTGAGCCGCGATGAATCGAACCAATCGAGCAAATCCGCAAGCGCCAGCTGGACGGAAGGGTCGGGCCCAAACGGCTTAGCGGAAAACCCAAACTCCCCAGCTGCGAGCACGGCAGTTGGTACGTTGTACCACAGGCAGTTGCCGCTATCGAACAGCGGAGCAGGTTTTATCTCCAGGGTGTCGACATTGCGGATGATGCCGAAGTTTCGCCAATGGCGGTCGCTGTTGGCCAAAAGGGCATCGCAGACAATCATCTGCGACATAGACCTTCTCACAGCGGCCTCATCGACACCATGCTTGCCGAGGTAGCAACAGTATCGATCGTATGTCGAGTTTCCCCGCTGGCTACCAAATGCGCCCTTAACGTAAACAGCCGGAACATATTCCTCGCGGCCGTCAAGAAAGTCGTCGCACAGACACACAGGGCCATCGAACATGCGCTCAACCGTGTAAGGAACAAACTCCCCCTTGGAAAGCAAGCGACGATGCAGAGCCGTTGCAACTGCCTCGTTAAAGGGCCGTTGGTCGTCCATCCCGCACCCTTTAGCCAAAACGCGAATGCCGTTTCGGATCATCCACGATTTAGGGAGCTCGCCCTCGGACGTGTTATCAGGATTTTTAAGACCGATGCCCTCCAGCCAACCCGAACGCTCTTCGGGCGCCGATCGCTCAAAATCATTCTCGAAGTAATTGATGCTTTGCCATTTGAGTTCGGCGCAATCGGCCGGCCGCAGCCAATAACAATCCGAAAGCGATAAGCCCAGGCACCGAACCGGAACCTCGATGCCACTGGCAATTCCCAGTTCACGATAGCGCGAGACGAGTCCAGGGCGAACGTCAGGCACCGACCGATGGCTCCACCACACGTTGAGCTCCCGTTTATTCACCGTAGGAGAAGAGCTCGAGCATGTGCCAAACGGCATTCGTTGCGCATCGAGGACCTCGGCGATTTCGAAGGGAAACTCACGCGTCGGATCAAATGAGACATGCGCGACCTCATGGTCGGCCGACATCAGCGTAAACTTGCGTCCCACATCGGCCGCAGGACGGCGTCCTCGCTTGCGGACCTTTTGGTAGGCGGTCGCAGAATTGTACTCGACCATCTTCCGGCCGCCCACAATATCGCACACAAGCGTCCCCGATGCGGCAAGTTGCGATATGAGGGCTTTCGTAACGCCCAACAGGCGGGCGGCATCACCCATAGATAAGTACTCAGACGTATCCATACACCGCATCACCTCGTTAAGTAATTTACGTGTTTAGTTAATAGATTACTTACATCATAATACTAAACGACCTAAAGCGAAAAAAGGCCCGAGAAATCGGGCCTTAGCGATTGGTCAGCCGAGTCGCAAACTGCTTCCTTAGCGCTGCACGTAGGCGCGGACCAGCTCAAAGGTGTTACGCACACCGTCGATGTGGCTGCGCTCGTAGTTGTGGCTCGCGTACACGCCGGGGCCGATCAGACCATGGCGAATGTCGTAACCGGCCGAAAGCGTGGCCTCGACGTCCGAACCGTAGTGCGGGTACACGTCGATGGCGTAATCGAGCTCCAGCTCGCGCGCGATATTAGACAGCGTGGTTACCAGGTCGTAGTTGTACGGACCGCCCGAATCCTTGGCGCAAATCGAAACCATGCGCTCGGTGCAGCCAAGGTCGTCACCCACGCAACCCATGTCCACGCTGATCATCTCGCGCGTGTCGGCCGGCACGAAGGCGCCGCCGTGACCGACCTCCTCGTACACGGTAAAGAGCAGCGATACCTTGCGCGAAAGCGTCACCTCGCCGCCAGCAACGGCGCGGGCCAAACCCAGCAGAATCGACGCGGACAGCTTGTCGTCAAGGAAACGACTCTTGATGTAGCCGCTCTCCGTCACCGTGGTGCGCGGATCCATAGCGATGATGTCACCAGTCTGAATGCCCAGCTCAAGTACGTCGTCCTTGCTGTCGACATTCTCATCGAGCAGGATTTCCATATTCTTCTCGATGGTCTTGACCGGCTCGTCGGCCACGTGCGCCGAAGGCTCGGTATTGAGGACCACGCCTGTGTAGACCTTGCCGCCACGCGTGTAGACGGTGCAGTTCTCGCCATCGGCCGTGGACCACTGGTGCCCACCGAGCGTCGTCGGACGCAGGCGGCCATTGTCCTTAATGGATCGCACCATGGCGCCAAGCGTGTCGACATGGCTCGCCAACACGAGCGGCTCACCCTCGCCGCCGAGCTCAACCAGCACATTGCCCTTATTGGAGCGCTCGGGCTCAAAGCCCATATCGCGCAGGGTTTCCATCAGATAATCAGTCGCCGCACGAGTAAAGCCCGTAGGCGAGGCAATAGAAGTCAGCGCCTTAAGCTGGTCAGTAATAAAACCAAGCGTAGAATCCATTTGGGACACCATCCACAACTCCAAAGTCAACATCCCGTAATCAGTAAAAGCCCCAACAACGATACCATCACGCACAAATATTTACCCAGCGAGATGACCCATCGAGCTCTTCCGAACAGCGCCCGCCACGACAACGAGCCGGCGGGCCCCGCCCGTTAGCCCCAGAATCTTTCCGCAGGACAGAAGGAGGCCCCGCCGCACGTAGTGCGCAGCGGGGCCTCCGACATGTCCGAGGACGATTCTGGGGCTAACGGGCGGGGCCCGCCGAACCAGGTTAGGCAGCCGGGCAGATCTTCTTGAAGAGCTCGATGACGTCGTCGAGCGTCGCCTCGCGCGGGTTGCCCGGGAAGCAGGCGTCAGCCATGGCGTCCTTGGCCAGGACCTCGATCTCGTCGGCCTTCATGGCCTCGCAGACATGCGGGATGTTCACGTCGGCGGAGAGCTGCTTGACGGCGGCGATAGCGGCGTCGGCAGCCTCGTCGGTGCTCATGCCCGTGGTGTCAACACCCATGGCAACGGCAACCTTGGCCAGGCGCTCAGCGCAAACCGGCTTGTTGAACTCCATGGCAATCGGCAGCAGCATGGCGCAAGCGACGCCGTGCGGGGTGTCGTAGTGAGCGGACAGGGTGTGAGCCATGGCATGGTCGATGCCCAGGCCAACGTTGGAGAAGCCCATGCCGGCGACATACTGGCCAAGGGCCATGCCCTCGCGGCCGGAGCCGGGCTGGCCGGACTTGGCCTCGGCGACGGAGTCACGCAGGTTCTCGCTGATCAGCTTAATAGCCTCAAAGTGGAACATGTCGGAGAGCTCCCAAGCGCCCTTGGTGGTGTAGCCCTCGATGGCGTGGGTCAGAGCGTCCATGCCGGTAGAGGCGGTCAGGCCGGCGGGCATGGAAGCCATCATATCGGGGTCGACGACGGCGACCTCGGGGGCGTCGTTGGTGTCGACGCACACGAACTTGCGGACCTTCTCGGGGTCGGTGATGACGTAGTTGATGGTCACCTCGGCGGCGGTACCGGCGGTCGTCGGCACAGCGATGGTGAACACGGCGTGGTTCTTAGTGGGAGCAACACCCTCGAGGCTGCGGACATCGGCGAACTCGGGGTTGTTGATGATGATGCCGATGGCCTTGGCGGTATCCATGGAGGAGCCGCCACCGATGGTCACGATAGCGTCAGCCTCGGCGGCCTTGAAAGCCTCGACGCCGTCCTTGACGTTCTGGATAGTGGGGTTGGGCTTGATCTCGGAGTAGAGGCTCCAAGCAATACCGGCGGCGTCGAGCTCGTCGGTCACCTTAGCGGTAACGCCAAACTTGACCAGATCGGGGTCGGAGCAGACGAAGATCTTCTTGTAGCCGCGACGCTGGAGCTCGCCGGGGATCTCCTTGATGGCGCCGGAACCATGATAAGAAATGGTGTTGAGAACGAAACGATTAGCCATTGATAGCCTCCCATCGTGTGCGGGGCACCCATTACGCCCCGCGCTGCAAGTTCCATCCTAACGCTTTTGAAACAAAAAACGCGTGAGAACGTCAAAAGTGTTAAAGCGTTTCAACATAATAACGGAGCCCCAGTCCTTCCCTCCCGACAGCAGCGAAGGCTAGATTATAGGAGCAATCGCCCAAAGAATACGACCAACTCAGTCTATAAATTGTTTCTGTTTTAGCAATATATGTTTGACAATACGTTTATAAAAGGATACTTTATAGTAAATAAAATGCATGCAGCAAATAGCGTCATTCATTTTGTTAGAAATTGCCCATGCGGTTATTGCAGCTGCATGTACCGCAACGTACAGCGCAATTCTCCGCACGAAGTAGAAGACGGTTCCAATTCGATCGAGGCGATGACGCGTGATGGCTACTGGTCCTAAATCGAGCAAGACGGCTACAAACGAATATCGAATCTCAATTGAAGGTAATCCTTATCCGCATACTCTGGCTCTCATCAACCCAGCGGGAGACAACCTCAACATCAAAAGACATGGGTTCACGGGTCCACTAGGACAGCTATCGAGTCTTAAATATACCGTTTATGACGATGCGAATGAAAAACTCTTCACTGTCGTCGACGGTGGCTTTAGCAACATGCCCAGGGTTGCGCTCATCATCGAACACAAGGAAGTTGCGGTGTTCGATTATGGTCTAAACAGACTTGAGATGAAGTGCGTAACGAACATACCGAATTACGCAATAAAAGGTAACTTCCTATTTGGAGATTACGATATATTCAGCCAACAGGAAGTGAAGCTATCTTCAGTTATCGTCCTTCAATGTGATAAACAATCGTGCTTTAGCATACAGGTTTTGGATAAAGCCGAATTAGCCGCCGCAATTGGAATACCTACAGCCATTGCCCTTCTTAGGGCTCGGATTGAAGAGCATCTCGAATAAATCGCAAAAAGCAGTTCGTAACAACATTCAGGAGCTAGATAGTTTTTCTGGCTCCTGAATGTTGTTACGAACATGCACCTTAGCGCTTAAGACTCGTGGTCTGCCAGTCAGCTACGATGCGGGCCCATTTCCTGTGCAAGTCGCGTTCGCGATCGATAAACATGATGGCAAACGCGATAAACAGCAGCATGCTCGCCACCGCAATGGCGTGCAGCCCCATGCGCTCGATGCACCAGTTGCCCAGCACGGCGCCAAACACAAAGGTGAAGATCACGCCAAAGTACAGCAGGCCGTTTTCCAAAAAGCCGCGCTTGTGGGTGATGATGTAATCGTCCACGTTTTGCAGTGCGTTGCGCAAGTTGCCGATGCACATGGTCGTAGCGATGCCGTGACCGTGGATCTTGCGGAAGCTCTCGACCTGCATGCCGCAGGCAAACGAGGTGAGGCAGTTGGCGAGCAGGTTGAAATTGCCGCCCGGGATAAAGCTCACGCCCAGCAAGATGACGGCTTCAAAGAACACCGTCACTTGGCGCCAGTGAATCACGCTGCCAAACCGTTCGTGTACCAGGTCGGCAAGCATAATGCCCACGGCAAACGACACCACAGGGAAGAAGTAGCGCCCCGCAAGTGCCCAATTGCCCTCCGAGATGCTCACGCCCACAAGCAGGATGTTGCCCGTCTGCGCGTTTGCGAAAACATGGTCGCGCCCAATGTACGAATACACATCCATAAAGCCGCCGGCGAGCGCCAGGATAATGCCCAGTTCGATGGACTCCGATATCTGTTTGGCACGCTGCATCGTCGTGCATCCTCCTTGTTGACGACCCTCTCGTGCGTTGGCGGAAACATAGCCGCCGTTCATACTGTAACCCATTGACAACATGGCGTGCGCGCGAGACGGCTCCTTCGACACGGGGATACACAGTCTGGAAACAAACGGCACCCGCATCGACGCGCCGATCCGCCAGCTCATGTACTCCACCAGTCTTTTTAGCCCCGTCCCAAAAAGACTGGTTACAATTACGTGCAGCATACTAACAACGGGAGGAATCGTGGCAAAAAAGCCCCAGGACGCTCAGCACAACCAGCACGGCAAGCATGCCCAGCGCGGCCAGCAGCAAAAGCGTGGCGGCAAGGCCCAGGGTGGCCACGCCACTCATGCCCAGGCAGCGCCCTCACGCCCCTGGCGTCCGGGCCGCGACAAGTTCCTCCCCGTCAGCCGCGCCGACATGGATGCGCGCGGCTGGTACCAGTGCGACTTTGTCTACATTTGCGGCGACGCCTACGTGGACCACCCTAGCTTTGGTATGGCCATCGTCAGCCGCGTACTCGACGCGCACGGCTACAAAGTGGGCATCATCTGCCAGCCCGACTGGACCGACCCCGCCAGCATCACGGTGCTCGGCGAGCCGCGCCTGGGCTTTCTCGTCAGTGCCGGCAACATGGACTCCATGGTCAACCACTATTCGGTGACCAAGCATCGCCGCCACACCGACGCCTATACCCCCGGTGGCGAGGAGGGGCACCGCCCCAATCGTGCCGTCACGGTCTACGGCAACCTCATCCGCCAGACGTTCAAGGACGCCCCCATCATCATCGGCGGCATCGAGGCGAGTCTGCGCCGCCTGGCCCACTACGACTACTGGCAGGATAAGCTCAAGCGCTCGGTGCTGCTCGATTCGGGCGCCGACATCCTCATCTACGGCATGGGCGAGCACGCGATCGTCGAGATCGCCGATGCGCTCGACGCGGGCCTGCCCATCGATCAGATCACCTATATCAACGGCACCGTCTACCGCACCAGCTCGCTCGACGAGGTCTACGACTACGACCTGCTGCCCAGCTGGGACGACCTTGCCGCCGATAAGCTCAACTACGCGCGCAGCTTTAACGTGCAGCAGCAGAACATGGACCCCATCACCGGGCATCGCCTGGTAGAACCCTACCCCAACAGCGTCTATGTGGTGCAGAACCCGCCGTCCGCGACGCTTACCACCGACGAGATGGACGAGGTGGCCGAACTCCCCTACGCACGCGATTGGCATCCCGATTACGACGCAGCGGGCGGCGTGCCGGCTTTTGCCGAGATCAAGTTTTCAATCAGCTCCAACCGCGGGTGCTTTGGTGAGTGCTCGTTTTGCGCGCTGACCTTCCACCAGGGCCGCGTGCTGCAGATGCGCAGCCACGACTCGATCATGCGCGAGGCCGAGCTGCTCACACACGACCCCGAGTTTAAGGGCTACATCAACGATGTGGGCGGACCGACGGCCAACTTTAGCCGCCCGGCCTGCGACAAGCAGCTCAAACATGGCGTGTGCAAGAACAAGCGCTGCCTATGGCCGAGCGTGTGTAAGAACATGGTGGTCGACGAGAGCGGCTACACGCAGCTGCTGCGCGACCTGCGCCAGCTGCCGGGCGTCAAGAAGGTCTTCGTCCGCAGCGGCATCCGTTTTGACTACACCATGGCCGATGCCTCGGACGAGTTTTTGCGCGAGCTGCTGGAGCACCATGTCTCGGGCCAGCTACGCGTGGCGCCCGAGCATGTGAGCGACGCGGTGCTCTCCGTGATGGGCAAGCCGAGCCGCGCCGTCTACGACGCGTTCTGTCGCAAATTTGAGCGCTTGAACCGTGAATACGGACTCAAGCAGTACGTGGTTCCGTACCTGATCTCGAGCCACCCCGGCTCGACGATGAAGGAAGCGGTGGAGCTTGCCGAGGCTGTGCGCGACATGGGCTACATGCCCGAGCAGGTGCAGGACTTCTACCCCACCCCGTCCACCATGTCGACCTGCATGTACTACACCGGCGTGGACCCGCGCACCATGGAGCCGATCTATGTAGCGCGCGACCCGCACGAGAAGGCCATGCAGCGCGCGCTCATCCAGTATCGCAAGCCCGAGAACTACAAGCTCGTGCGCGAGGCGCTGGAAAAAGCCGGGCGTCGTGACCTGATCGGCTACACCAAGCATTGCCTGATCCGTCCCGTACCGCCGCGCCCGGGCGAGACGTCTGCTGGCGGTGGGCATGGCACCGGCAAGAAGGGCGGCAAGCCGCACGGTGACGCCGGCGCTGGCAAGGGGCCTAAGGGCAGCAAGGGTCACGGCGGCATGTCGCGCGCGCAGAACACCGCAGGCCGCAACCGCGCAGCTCAGGGGCGTCAGGGTGCCAACGGAGGCGGTCGCCGCAACTAGCGAAGTGGTGCACTCGCTGCGTCCATCCCACACGCTTGGCGCAGCGAGCGCATTGCCTCCACCAGGATCACGCCGGCGATCGCGACCGTGATTATCACGTCGAGCGGCGTGTTCACAAACCACAGCAGGCCCATGAGGTACGACCCGGCGTTAAAGGCAAAGTGCAGCAGAATCGTGTAGCGGAGCTTTCCGGTGGTCACGAGCACCCAGCCAAAGACCAGACCGGCGGCGCCGGCGTAGCAGCCCTGCACCCAGTTCATATGCATAAAGCCAAAGACCGCCGCCTGCAGCACAATCGCCGCGGCGATGCCTCGCTTGTCCGGCGCCGCCCAGGGCACCATGGCGCCGTCTTGCGCGTTCGCGCGGCGCCGGCGTTTCCAGAGCGGACGGCACTGCGGGTTAAACGCTCGGAGCGAAAACTCAAAAATGATACCGCGCACCAGCAGTTCCTCGCAAAACGGAGCGCCGAGCACCGTGGTCAGGACGGCCAGATAGCTCGTGTCGCCCATGCCCGTCTCCTCGACAAGCTCGCTGTAATCGGCCGCTGCCTCGGGCAACAGCGACAGCACGGCGTCGGTCACGTAGCCAACGACCACCTGCAGGGCAAGGCCGATCACGATAACGCAGGCGATGCGCCTCCATGCTTTGCCTGCTCCCCCGCCAAGCGGGCGCTCGCCCTGCCAGCGCACCATAAACGAGCGCGGCCACAGATAACGCCACCACAGCAGCGCCATCAAAAACGATACCGTCTGCGCGACGGCCTGAAGCAATTGAATGTCGAGGTCATCGATTGAAAAACCCATGAACACCGATGCGACGCCAAGGGCGGAGAACAAAACGACGCTCAGGGCTATATCGGCAGCGACGACGCCAAAACAGGCAAGCGCCCAAATCATCGCATTGAGCATGCCAACCTCCTCTCGACGGGCAGTCATATAAGAACGTCCCCAACGACTAGTCATTGGGGACGTTCTTCAACGACTAGTTGTTGGGGACAGTCTTTGCCGAAGGCCCCGTTGGGCGAGATGTCGAACGGAAAGGTGCCGCAACGATTGAACGCGGCGATAAACATGCGGATGGCGTTGGACGGCGTGGTGCCCACGAGCTGGGTTGCCGCCGCGAAGGCTGCCTTCTCCTCGGGCAAGACCTTCGCGACAACCGGGGTCATGTGTTCTGCCATGGCGCTTCCTTTTTGAAACGACGGTGGTGCGGATAGATGCGGGCCACGCGGCTGGGCGACGGGCTGTGAAGGCAACCCGATTGGCCCGCATCCGGAGTTTGTTTCTGCGGCGTTGGTATTACTTGGTATTCCTAAGTATTACCCCGCAGATAGAATACCACACCCGACCCCATGGGGACGGAGGAAAACGGATCATTTTGTTGCTGAGTTAGTATTTAGAGCGTAATGATGTCCGAGATATCGAGGGCCTGAGCGTCGGAGGCGTCGTGTGTGGCGAACAGGAGTGTGCGGCCATCGAGGAGGTCGAGCACGACCTCGGCCGTCGCATCGCGCGCGGCGACATCCAGGCCGGTAAAGGGCTCGTCCAGAATCACCGCACCGCCCGGGCACAGCAGGGCGCGAGCGATTTCGACGCGTCGGCGCTGGCCGCCCGAAAGCTCGGCCGTACAAGCATGCACGTCGATTCCCGGCACCAGCAGGCGCAACAGGGCTGCGGCACTCGAGGCATCCACGCGTGCATCGGCGCACACGAGCACGTTATCCAAGGCAGAAGCGTCCTCGACCAGACGCGCATCCTGGAACATCATGGAGCACGGTGCGCATTCCCCCGCCGCCAGGGCAAGCAGCGTTGTTTTGCCAGCACCCGAGGCGCCCATCACGCAAGCGCGCCCGCCCGCGGGCACGTTGAGCACCAGACCATCCAGCGCCGGCGCCCAGGGCGCGCGATCGCCCACGGCAAGCGCAAGCTCCGCCACGTCGGCAGCGCCCGCACGACCGTGCAAGCCGCGTCCATGCGACCGTACCGCCGCACGCCATGCCACGGGCCCCGAAGCCCGCAGCAGCCACACCAGCACACGCTCGCATGTCCACGATGCCGCCACGACCAACACGGTCCAAGCCAACAGGTCAGCTGTCTCGATGAGCAGCTTTGCCTGATAGATGCACTCGCCTACAGTACCCACCGCCATGCCGATCAGCTCCGCGGCCACGCCGGCCTTCCAGCTCATGCCAATCACTGCCTGCGCGCACGAAAGCACAAACGGTAGAACTTCGCGCCAGGTATGGGCGCAAAACAGGCGCCAACCCCGTACGCCATGCAGGCGAAACATCTGCTCCAGCGGTTTGTTCACTTGCGCCAAGCCCTCGACCAGCGAGAAATACACGCCCGGCAGCGCCATCAAAAAAACAGCGGCGATGCTCACGCGCGCCGATCCCAGCCAAATGAGCAGCAGGACTACCACGCAGGCGACCGGTGTCGCCTTTACAAACGACAGCGCCGGAGCCACCAGGCGCGCAAACGCCCGCGACCGTGACGAAATCCCGGCAAGCACGCCACCACACACCGCGGCAAGCGCCAGCCCGCCCAGTATCCGCGCGCCCGAGCCCGCCAAAATCGCCCAGGTACCGCCATCGCACACCAGGCGCAGCAGCGCCAAGGCAACCGCGCCCGGCCCCGGTAAAATCAACGGCTGCGCCACCAGCGCCGCCGCAAAGATCCACACGGCAAGCCAAAAGGCGGCGACGGCACCCACTGCCGCCACCGCCTTCGCACGCTCAGTCATTTGTCGAGCAAACGCACGCACGGGCTACTCCATGTAGTAGAAATCGTCAGCCGGGAGCTTACCGCCCACGGCGCTCGCGTCCGCATCGGCCAGCACCTGTAGGTACCCACCGAGCGCCGCCTTCATATCTTTCCCCGTCTGACACACGAGCATGCACCCGGGAATCGCCTTTTCGGCAATCGTGGCACTATCCACGACGCCCGCATCGACCACGGCCTGAGCCCAGTCCGCCGGCGCCGCATTTACGGCCTCAACGCTCGCCGCATGGCAGCTCAAGAACTCCGCCACGGCCTCGGGATGCTCCTCGGCAAATGCACGGCGCACCACGGTCACGCCCGTCAGCAAACGGGAGCCCGTGTCACCCGCGAGCTCGTCCCACGCGTCGGTCAGGCTCACCGGTACCGACAGACTGCCCTCGCTCTTGGCGATGGCAGCGGTCTTGAATGGCTCCGGCAGCACGCCCACGGCGGACGGGTCGGCAAGCAGGGCCGACAGCACCTCGGTGGGCTCGCTCTTAAACTCGAGCGTCACTTGACCGGTCAGGCCCGCGCGCTCCAGCAGGTAGTTCATGACGTACTCCGGCGTGGTGCCCTTGCCCGTCATGTAGACGGTACGACCCGCCAGATCGCCAAACGAGGCCACGCCTGCGTCGCCCGTCACAACGTTCAGCACGCCCAGCGTGTTGATGTCGATGACCTGCACCGCACCCTCGGTCTTGTTGTAGAGCACGCTCGCCAAGTTGGCCGGCACCAGGGCAATGTCGATATCGCCCTGAATGACCTTGGGCACAATCTCGTCGGCCGCGGCGCTGATCGCAAAGTCGAACTCATTGTCCGTCTCGCCATCGGCAGCCTGGTCCATAAACTGCACCAGACCGATCGACGTCGGTCCCTTGAGCGAGGCAACGCGCACCTCGACCGACTCAGCGGCAGCGCCACTCGCCGCAGACCCAGCAGCCGAACCCGCAGAAGACCTCGCCCCCGCAGCTCCGCCGCCACAGCCAACCAGCGCAAGCGACAACGCGCCCGCGGCAAGCGCCGAGGCAAATCCCCGGCGCGACATTTCAAAATCAAACGCGCGCATCGCTAGCACGTCCCCTCGTTAGGCATCGTCCATGCGTGATGGTCGGTATGCAGCAATCCCTCGGCCAGCGGCGACAGCGGCGCACCCAAGAACTCGCGATAGCACGCCTGGACATCGGGATTCTCGTGCGAGAAGCGAATCTTGGCGTTCGCATCGAGGCCCCACAGTACCTGGCCGCGCTCGGCTGCCAGCTCACAGCCGTCATGGATGGGCTGACCGCCGCCACCGACGCAGCCGCCCGGGCATGCCATAACCTCAACGAAGTCATAACTCACGCGGCCGTCGCGAATCGCGTCGAGCAGACGGGCAGCGTTTCCCAGCCCGTGTGCCACGGCGACGCGCACCTTGGTGCCATCGATATCGGCCACGGCCTCCTTCCAGCCATCGAGTCCGCGCACGTCGGTAAAGAAATCGGCATCCGGGTTCTTGCCCGTCACCAGGTAATATGCCGAGCGCACGGCGGCCTCCATCACGCCGCCCGTGGCGCCAAAAATCACGCCCGCGCCCGTGCCAAAGCCCAGCGGCGTATCGAGCGGCTCCTCGACCAGCGTGTCGACGCTCACGTGGCTCGCGCGGATCATGCGCACCATCTCGCGCACCGTCAGCGCAACGTCCACGTCGGGCGCGCCGCCCTCGCCCATCATGCTCGGCAGCGCACACTCGGCCTTCTTGGCCGTGCACGGCATCACGGACACCACGAACAGACGCTCGGGCTCCACGCCCAGCACCTTGGCGTAGTAGGTCTTGGCAATAGCGCCGAACATCTGCTGCGGCGACTTTGACGTGGACAGGCTGTCGACAAACTCCGGGTAGCGCGCCTTTACAAAGCGCACCCAGCCCGGGCAGCAGCTCGTAAACATGGGCCAGCCGCGGCTGTTACTCTCGCCCTTGGCGGCGGCGCCCAGGCGCTCGATCAGCTCGGAGCCCTCCTCCATAATGGTGAGATCGGCCGAGAAATCGGTGTCGAACACGTACTCAAAGCCCACGCGGCGCAGCGCGCAGGCCAGGCGCTCAACGGTGGCATCCTCGCGCGGAATACCGAGCTCCTCACCCCAGGCGGTGCGCACGGCCGGCGCTATCTGCACCAGCACGATCTTATCGGGATCGGCGAGAGCATCAAACACGGTCTCGGTGTCGTCGCGCTCGCGCAGCGCGCCCGTCGGGCAATGCGCGATGCACTGGCCGCATGCGACACAATCAGTCTTGCCGATGGGCGCGCGCCCGCGGGTACCCACGGCGGTGTGCGTGGCTCGGCTGGTCAGGTCCCAAATCCCTAGGCCTTGCACGTTCTCGCACACCTTGATGCAGCGCATGCATTTAATGCACTTGTCGTTTTCGCGGATGATGGGGAAATCGAAGTCCCAGCCCTCGCCCGCCAAATGCCTTTGATACGGCAGATAGAAAATGCCCAGGTCGTTGGCGATGGTCTGCAGGTTGCAGTTACCGCTGCGCACGCAGCTCGTACAGCGCGAGTCGTGCTGGGACAGCAGCAGCTGCACGTTGGTGCGACGCGCCTCGCGGGCCTTGGGGCTGTTGGTGTGGACCACCATGCCGTCGAGTACGTAGTTGTTGCAGGCGGCAACCAGCTGGTCGCAGCCCTCAACCTCGACCACGCACACACGGCAACCGCCGATCTCGTTCAGATCGCGCAGATAGCACAGGGTGGGAATCTGGATGCCGACGGACTTGGCCGCATCCAGGATCGTGGTGTGCTCGGGCACCACGACCTCGCAGTTATCGATCGTGAGCTTGACCATGTTGAGTGCTCCGCTTTCGGTGTTGTCGCTGACAGTGGTTTTGTTGGGCTCTACCATTCCAGGTTCCTCCCTCCGCGGAACGCGCCAAAGCCAAAGTGGTCGCAACGCAGGCAGCGGCTTGCCTCCTGGCGTGCCTCTTCCTCGGTAAGGCCCTGCTCGACCAGATTCCAATCGCGGATGCGCTCGCCGGCCTCGCGCTCGCCCAGCTCGCAGCGGCCGCACTCGTGCTTGCCCTTAAACTGCACGGTCGGCAGCTCAACGTCGAGCTTGATCTTGTGGTCGAAGCCCAGGTAGCGGTCGATATTTGCCGAAGCAACGCGGCCGGCGTTGATGGCCCGGATGACGGTGGCGGGACCGGTCTGGCAGTCGCCGCCGCTAAAGAGGCCGTCGAAGTTGGGCACGGCGCCATCCGAATCGGTGACGACGCGACCCCACTTGCAGACGATGCCCATGTCCTCAAACGGCTTGGAATCGATGTCCTGGCCAATGGCCACGAACACGCGCTCGCAGGGAATGACGCGCTCGGGCGTCGCGGCGGCACGCGGGGCCGGACGACCGCGACGGGGCTCGCCGATAATCTGCGGCTGCACGCGCAGGCCGCTCACGCGACCGTCCTCGCCCGTCTCGATGGCGAGCGGCGCCGTCAGCTCCAGAACCTCGCAGCCCTCGGCCTGGGCACCGGCAATCTCGGCGTCCTGAGCCGTCATATCGCAGATGCGGCGGCGGTAGACAATGCTCACCTTTTCGGCACCGCAGCGCACGGCAGAGCGCGCCACGTCCATGGCCACGTTGCCGCCGCCGATGACGCACATGCGCTGGCCGCTCAGGTCGGGCAGCTCGTCGTCACCGATGGCGCGCAGCATCTTGACGGCCGACTCCACGCCGGGCGCCTCTTCGCCCGGAAGGCCGAGCTTCTTATCGCTGTGGGCGCCAATGGCCAGGTAGACGGCATCGAACTCGTCGCGCAGGCGGGCAAGCTCCTCGCCGTTGACGGAGTGATCGAGCTCAACGTCGATGCCGGCGCTCAAAATCCAGTCGATCTCGGCCTGCAGGCGCTCGCGCGGCAGACGATAGCTGGGGATGCCATAGCGCAGCATGCCGCCCAGGTGGTGGCGCTGCTCAAAGATGGTCACCTTATGGCCCATCACGGCCAGGTAGTAGGCGCAGGAAAGGCCGGCCGGGCCGCCGCCGATCACGGCGACGCGCTTGCCGGTGTTGTCCACTACATGCGGCTTGTGGTCGTTGAGGTCGCTGTGCTCAACGGCAAAACGCTTGAGGGCGAGGATGTTCATGGGATCGTCGACCATGCCGCGGCGGCAATGCATCTCGCAGGGATGCTCGCACACCAAGCCGCAGACGAGCGGCAGTGGGTTGTTCTTGCGGATGACCTTGACGGCGTCGGCATAGCGGCCGGCCTCGACCAGCGAAATGTACCCGGGAATGTCGACGTGCGCCGGGCAGCCCGAAACGCACGGGACGCGGGCCTCGCGGTCAAAGCCGCAGGAGCGCTCGCGGATGTGATGCTCAAAATCGTCGCGGAAGCCGCGAATGGCCGTGAGTGCCATGGCGCCGGCCTCGTAGCCGATAGCGCAGTCGCTCGAAAGGTAGATGGTGCGGGCCGTGCGCTCAATCAGGTTGAGCGTGGACTCGTCGGCGCGGCCCTCGAGCACATCGGCGAGCAGGTCGCTCAGTGCGCTCAGGCCCACGCGGCAGGGCGTGCACTTGCCGCAGCTCTGGGTGGAGCACAGGTTGACGAGCGCTGCCGTAAACTCAACGGGACACGGGGCGAGCGAACTCACCGCCAGACGACGTCCGAGCGCATCGTGCAGGTCGTCCATGACGGCCTGAGCGTGGCTGCGTTCCATTACGTGCAGTCGAGCCATAAGATCCCCTCTCACATGGCAGCCCGGAGGCGAGGCCGGGCGAAATTGCTACACGCAACACACTGACCTAAATAGCTATTTGGCAGCAACACGGTTCGGCAGGCGGTATGAAACGTCGTCCCCAGCGGCGAAATAGAACATTACCGCAGATAAATGCCATATTTGCTAAAACGCGTTACCAAATGACAATGCCCCGTCCGCGCTAATACGCGAACGGGGCATTGCTCTAGATATGCGGCCAGCGACCCTGTTGCTTTTACTTAAGCTCGGGCCAGAAGTCCTTGTTGGCCTCGATCATGTCGTCGAGAACCTCCTTGGCGACCTTCATCGACGGCACGGTCTTGTTCAGCGTAAAGGCCTTGAGCGCCTTCTCGTACGAACCCTCGATCGTAGCCTCGACCACGAGCTTCTCGGAGTTCAGCTGCTGCATCATGAGGCCCTGCTGGAACAGAGGAATATTGTCGCGGCTGATGACCTCGGGGCCGTTCTTGCCAATGTAGGCAGGCAGCTCGACCATAGCGTCGTAGGGCATGTTGGGGATAGCGCCCTTGTTCTCGCAAATGACCAGGAAGCGCTGCTTGGTGTCGTTCTTCAGAGCGATAGCCAGATCGGCAATCCAGTCGCCGTGGCTGCCCGCGTAGAACGTGCTCTCGTCGATCTCGCCCGTCTTCTCGTAATGGTCGATGCCGTCGAAGAGGTTCTTCTCGCGTGTCTCCTCGACCTCGTTAGCACGGGTGCGCTCGGGGTTGGAATGCTCGACGAACTCCTTCTGCTGCAGGTAGTAGTTCAGATACGTGTTGGGCAGGTACTCCGGGAAGCACTCCATGATCTCGTACTCGCCCTTCCAGACGTAGTACCAGCTGCCCTTGGTGTGGCGGTTCTGCTCGGGATGCTCGTCGGTGGCCTCCTCGGGCTTCTTGGACATCAGCGAGCTCATGCCCTTGAGGTACGAATCGGGCAGCAGAATCTCATGCTCCTTGATGTACTCGCGCAGCTGCGGGAGCACCTCCTCGCCCTTGTGGCGGATCGAGGTGAACCAACCAAAATGGTTGAGGCCAAAGTAATCGTACTCGACATCCTTCTTGTCGATATCGAGCGCGGCGCAAACCACGTCAATGATCGCGATCGGCATGTCGCAGATGTTGATGATGCGAGCGTTGGGACGCAGCACACGGCAGCCCTCGGACACGATGGCGGCAGGGTTGGAGTAGTTGAGAATCCAGTAGTCCTTCTTGGCGTACTTCTCAACGTCATCGATCAGCTCGACCATGGGGAAGATGGTGCGCATGCCGTAGGCAAGGCCGCCGCAACCGCAGGTCTCCTGACCAACGCAGCCGTGACGCAGCGGAATCTTCTCGTCCTGCTCGCGCATGGCGTAGCCGCCCACGCGCATCTGGGCAAACACGAAGCTCGCGTCGGTAAAAGCCGTCTTTTTGTCGGTGGTCACCGTGAGCTTGATGTCCAGGCCAAGGTCCTCGTGCAAAATCCAGTCCACGAGCACGCCGATCTTGCGCTGGCGCTCCTCGTTGATGTCGTACAGACGAATCTCGTCAACGTCGAGCTCGTCCTTGCGCAGGGCAATGGACTTGACGATGCCGGGGGTAAAGGTGGATCCGCCACCGCACAGAGTAATGATCATTGTTTACTGCTCCTTCTCAATTGCGTTCTCGACCTTGTCGCGCATCTCGGCGACCTTCATGCCAAAGATGATCTGGATATTGTTGCCGTTGCGGTTGATGCCGCTGTTGGGCACGTGGTTGATGAGGTTCTCATCGATGAGGTCCGGGTTCTTAACGTTCACGCGGAGACGCGTAAAGCAGTTCTCGAGCTCCTCGATGTTGTCCTTGCCGCCAAGACCTGCGACCAGGTCGGCAATGCCTGCATCGACGCCCTCTGCGGGAGCTGCGGCAACAGCGCCCTGCTTCACCGCAACAGACGCGGCGGCCTCGCCCTCGGCAACGGACTCGGCGAGCTCGGACTCCTCCTCGCGACCAGGCGTGTGGAGGTTGAGCTTCTTAATAAGGAAGGTGAAGAGGAAGAAGTACAGCGCGGC
The DNA here is from genome assembly GCA_900542275.1 of uncultured Collinsella sp. Classification (GTDB taxonomy): domain Bacteria; phylum Actinomycetota; class Coriobacteriia; order Coriobacteriales; family Coriobacteriaceae; genus Collinsella. The sequence continues at coordinate 3,786 of UQMW01000006.1, read as the reverse complement.
GTTGACGACTCCAAGCACCAGCATAACCGGCCAGTTGGTCTTGTCGGCACCGAGGACCAGGTTGGAAACCACGATGTTGATGATGCCGCCTGCAGTCGAAGCGGGCACGGAGAGAACCTTGAGCAGGACCAGGAAGATACCGGAAAGAACCGAGTGAACGACAAAGAGCACGGGAGCGGCAAAGACAAAGAGGAAGTCCATGGGCTCGGTGACACAGGAGAGCACGGCGGTGATGATCAGCGGGATGATAACGGCCTTGGTCTTATCCTTGTTCCCCTTGTAAGCGGTGAAGATAAAGGCGAGACCGATACCGATGTAGGGCCACAGGTTGTTGAAGGTGTAGCTGTTGAAGTAGGTGCTATCGGAGAAGGGCTGGCCCGTCATTGCCATCTCGGCGACACGGATGGGATAGGCGCCGGCGATAACCTGATCGCCCAGCGTCAGGGTGCCACCCACATCGGAGAACTGGAACGGGGTGTAGATGAGGTGGTGCAGACCGGTAGGAACGAGCAGCTTGTTGAGCATGCCGTAAATAAAGAGGCCGATGTTGCCGGATTCCTTAATAATGCCGGCGACGGAGGAGATGGCACCCTGAACCGGAGGCCAAACGATGCAGAAGCCAGCACCCATGATCCAGGAAATGATGATCATGATCAGGAACGGAAAACGAACGCCCGAGAACATCGAAAGGGCAATGGGGAACTGCTTGTTCGAGTACTTGTTGAACACGGCACCGGTGATGCAACCAAGAATGATGCCGCCAAACACGCCGGTGTCGAGCACCTGAATGCCCATAACGGTGCTCTGACCGGTTCCGGTAAGACCGAGCATGCCGCTCGCTTCGGCAAGAGAGCCGGTGGCGTTGAGCACGATGTTGTTAGCCTGCAGGAACAGGAAGAACGACATCAGGGCGATCAGCGAAGCATGGCCCTTGTTCTTCTTTGCCATGGCGCCGGCGATGCCCACGCAGAACAGAATCGAGAGGTTGTTGATGATAAACATCAGCGACTGATAGACAACGGCGCCCACAAGCTGGAACGGACCGGAGCCCAGTACGGGGATCAAGGCGCAAATGGTCTTGTTGGTCAGAATAATGCCCACGATGAGCAGAATGCCGGCAACCGAGAGATACATCATCGGCTGAACGATTGACTTCGCGAACACCTCCAACGGCGCTTTGAAATTGAACTTCTTTTTTGCGGTCATAGCGGTACTCCCCTTCCTTTTCCGCAAATTAAGACAGATGTGCCCTGGACAAGGCCATAAGCCCTGCCTCATATCAATCGATGTGTGGGCACGTTATGCCTAGAGACCAGGTTCTCCAAGCAGGTTAACAATGTGGTAAGCGAGATAACTCTTCTCGGCATTGGTAACGACAACGTTATAGGTAGACGACAAGTGGGCGGCTATGGCGTCCGCGCACGAGAATGCGCACGGGTACACCGTTTCATCGATTCGGAACAGCGCGTCACCATTGATTTGCCCGGCCGCAGGATCGAGCGCTCGCTGCGCGAAAAACTGCAGGTGACGAACGAAACGTTCGTAAGGCAGCGAGGTGTCATCGAGGGTCGTGGCATAGCGCTCGGAAACAATCGCGAGCACGTCGCGAACAAGCTGGACCGAGATGATGAGACGGTCGGAGCGTTGCGGCATGGTGGCGTTGACGATATGCAGCGTAATAAAACCCTGCTCTTCTTCGCTCATCTGGAAGCCCATATACTCCTTGACAATCTGCAGCGCACGGCCCGCAAGCGCATACTCCTTGCGATAGAACTGCTGGATCTCGAGCAGCAACGGATTCTCGCAGGAGACGCCCTTGCGCTCGCGCTCCAAAGCAAGGCTGATATGGTCTGCAAGAGCAATGAGAATCTTGTCGTTGACATCAACATTGAGCTCTCGACGGAGCATCTGAACAATGTCCTCGGCAATCACGAGGTTGACGGTGGGAATGGACTCCAAAAGATGTGCCAAGCGGTCAATCGTACGCGAATCCTGAGAAGTGCCCTCCTGCAGCGCATAGGTCTTTTCGACCGATGCTTCATCGATAGCGTCGCCGGCATGACGGCCAAAGCAGAGGCCTCGACCGATGACAATGAGCTCGGAGCCATCGTCCGAAGTGACCATTGCGACGTTATTGTTGAAAACTCGCTTGATAACCACGGTACCCACCACAAGAATTTACTCGGAAAGCCAGACGACAGGCTCTTTAACAGCAACAGGGCCGGAAGCATGCTCACGAAGAGTCGAGTTCTCCGAACGCTCGCACACGATAACAAAGACCGTGGGGTCGAAGCCAGCGGCGCGAACCGCGTCGAAATCGACCTCGACGAGGGGCTGGCCCGCGTCGACATGGTCACCCTGAGCAACAAGCGCATGGAAGCCCTTGCCCTCAAGTTTAACAGTGTCGATTCCGATATGCAGCATCACCTGAGCAGAGCTGTCGTCGGACATGATGCCCAGCGCGTGCTCAGTCGGAAACAGCGCCGCGACGGTGCCGGAAACAGGAGCGCACACCGTTCCCTCTTGGGGAACCACGGCAACGCCATCGCCCACGGCACGGCTGCTAAAAGCGGGGTCATTGGTATTTTCTAGATGAACAAGCTCGCCGGAAACGGGAGCGAGGATTTCGAACTCGGAAGCTGCAGTCTTCTGCTCATCCGAACCGCCCATCAGGCGAGAAAAGAAACCCATGGTGGCATGTCCCTTCATAAATATAGCCCAACCAAAATCAAGCGAATGCATCCATAGAGACACACCCGTTCAAAGACTTTGGTTAGGCCCACGTCCGAGGGACTCGGTAACCTTCCGCATTTCTTTTTACGGGACCTATTGTAGATAAGCCCAAAGCCAGAACAATCATTATGACCGGTGAACGGTATTTATTCTCCGATAAACGGTTTTTAGGCGATATTTGGATGTCTCTATAGTTTTGTAACCCTCGTGGCTATTCCCGGTGAGGCACCCGACCCCGTATCGCGGCGCATGTCGCCCCCAATCTGGGTATCCGGTGCATGGTGCCCTATTGTCTTGCATAATTTCGCTTGCGTCATGCATAAAAAGACGGGGGCACCCCTTCCCGTCCCAACGTACCCCCGCTTGGACCGTGCAAAAACCGGAGTATTCAGCATCGCGGTCCCCGTCGGCGACGCCGCGAATCGGGGAAGCCGCGCAATCGGCGTCATTTTGGGGCCCGGCGCGACGCGAAACGTGTGATATCGCCGCGCCGGACCCCGTCCGCCAACCCAAATAGTCTGTCGAAGGATCTCGCTGGCCCAAAAAGACGCTTCCGGTGCGTATGCAGCCGCCCCGGCCTGCTGAATACTCCCAAAAATGCACGGTGCACCCGAGGGGACCCGTGCATGCCGTGAAAAAACACGCTCACATCCAAAAGAATGCGAGCGTGAAAGCCAAATGGCAGCAGGGGTGCCAGACGGCGAGCGGAATCCCTGGCGTATCCGCCCGGGCACCGCAGCCGCCGCGTGTCAGTGGGGAGTTTCACGTTCTCCGTCGATGCCAGAACCCCGCATACGCGAATCTCCAACTAAGCCGATAGCCCACATCTCTTGCCGCGACCGTCTCCGTGCATTTTCGTTAGGGAGCTGGCCCACCTCAAACTGCGCCCACTAAAAAGGACCCCGAGCATAGTCTGCTCGGGGTCCAAATTCATCTCGCCTTACCGCGCGACACGTGTGTTACTTGCGCTTGCCGCCGCCGTCGCCGGGACGACGGGAGCTGCCGCCGCGCTTGCCGCCACGATTGTTACCATAGCTGCTACGGTTATCGCGA
>UQMW01000005.1 GCA_900542275.1 uncultured Collinsella sp. | reverse complement strand
GACGCGAGCGACGGCGCGGCCCACCTCATCCGTCTCGAGCAGCGTGCCGTCCACCATAAGACGGCGCACACCGGCATCGAGCAGCTGTGGTACCTGCGGCGTAAGGTCGATGGGGTAGGCATCGTACAGGCGCGAGCGGCCGTGGATGTCGGTACGGACCGGCATGACCTTGCCGTCGATATTCTTGAGCGAGAGCTTGCGGGCACGCAGGCGGCAGTTGGCGCAATCGTGGATGCAGCCGTTGGCAACCTGCAGAATGCAATGCTCGCTTGTCATGACGCGCGGGCGGCCAAAGACGGTGATGCCTAGAGCCGCGGGCGCGGCGGCGCCGAGCGAGACAATCTCGTCGAGCGTGATCTCGGGCGAGAGCCAAAACGCACCGGCTCCGCGCTCGGCAAGCGCCTCCATGCAGGGCGTGTTGTGCACCGGCAGGCAAGAGCGAATCTCGGCCGTGGCGCCAACCTGGGCGGCCAGGGCAAGCTCAGAGATGTTGCCAATAGCGACCGTGGCGCCGGCAACAACCCATGGGTCAACGCGGACGTGGTCAACGGCGCGGCAGACCTCATCGAGCACAGGTACGATGTCCTGCTCAAACGTATCGGCGGGGGAGAGCTCGGCCGCATCGAGCGCGTCGGTGGTCATGTAGATGCGCGTTGCACCCTCCGCCCGCGCTGCCTCGGCGGTCTCGAGCGAGGTGACGGTGGCGCAGATCTGCGGCTCGTCGCGGTAGTGCTCGGGCGCGGGGCGGGAATCACTGGTGACAATCGCCGGCAGCTCGAGCGTTTTCGCGCGCTCCGCGTACGGCGCCAGAATGGCCTCTTCCAGCGCCTTGCAAGCGGCGGCGCGCACCTTATGTACGGCGGAGAAACCCATGCCACAGCCCTCATCGAGCGCCACCTCAAAGCTCGCAGCCTCAAAGGGAGAGGAACCCATGCGGCCGACGTGCTCAACCAGATCGGACGCCTCGACCGCACGGGTCTTGGCGGCTTCGACAGTAAAGCCCGTGGCCGTGGCCGTAAGCGAAGGGTCGTCGCAGCAGGTGAGTGTGACGGCAAACGGCTCGCCCAGGCGCGCCACGACGGATACATCAACAGCTCGGCGGCGCAGCACATCGCGCTTGAGCGCGGCGCTGGCAGCGTCAATAGCGCGCTGGCTTCGAATCACGCGCACGCGGCAGCCCTCGGGCATGCTACGGGGCACGCGACACTCGATAACATCGCCGGCAGCGGCATCATCGGCGGCGATGGTGGTCAGGAACTGGTCGAACTCATCGTCGTGGCGAAGCTCCAGCAGGTCGCCCTTGCCCACGGGCTCAAACAACTCAATGCGGGCGATGGCGGCGCGGCGACGGCGGTCGTTGGGCTTGAGCCCGCGCACATCGCGGTTGGCCAGGCGGCTGCCGAGCACCGTGCCCACGATCTGGCCGCGGTTGTTGGAGCGCTCGTAACTCATCATCTCGTCACCCGAGGTGCCGTCTTGGTAGGCGTGCGTAAAGTCACGGTTAAAGCAGCGCTTGAGCTGGCGCTGACGGGCGGCTTCCTCGTCCTTAGAGGTCGAAACATCGGCCAGCATGTCATCAATCTGATGACAATACACGTCGACGATGGAATACACGTAATCGGGCGCCTTCATGCGGCCCTCGAGCTTGAGCGACGCAGCGCCGGCGTCATACAGGCGGCGAACAAGTTGTGAGGTGTTGGTGTCACGTGGGCACAGCGCGCGCTCGCGACCGGCAGGGGAGAGCGAGCGACCGTTCTCGTCGATCAGCTCGTAGGGCAAGCGGCAGGGCTGGGCGCACATGCCACGGTTGGCCGATCGTCCCGCCATGGCAAAGCTCGAAAGCAGACACAGGCCAGAGTAGCAAAAGCAGATGGCGCCATGGCTAAAGACCTCAAGGTCCACATCGGGCGCGGCATCGTGGATGGCGGCAATCTCGTCGATGGAAAGCTCGCGCGAGAGGGTCACGCGGTCGGCGCCCTGCTCGCGGCACCAAAGGGTTCCGCGGTCGTCGTGGATGTTCGCCTGGGTCGAGATATGCGTCTCGATGCCGGGCATGGTGCGCTTGACCTCAAAGAACAGGCCCCAGTCCTGGATGATGAAGGCGTCGGCGCCCAGCGTGGAGCAGCGATGGATGAGCTGCAACGCATCGCTCATCTCGGATTCCTTGATGACGATGTTGACCGTGACGTAGACGCGCGAGCCGGCCAGGTGCGCGGCGCGGCAGGCCTGCTCAAAGGCCTCGTCGGTAAAGTTGGTGGCCTTGCGGCGTGCGTTGAAGCTGCCCATGCCGCAGTAGATGGCGTCTGCCCCGGCGGCGAGCGCGGCGGCAAAGGGCTCCGGGCCTCCGGCGGGGGCCAAGAGTTCGGGTCTGCGGTTGGTGGTTCGACTGGCGGTTGCGGTCATATCCTGCCTTTCAAAATGCTCAGATACTCAAAAGTATAGTGGTGCCGTCGCGGCAGGCGATGCCCGTGCTCTAAGCGGGATAAAGTCTTCAGCAGCTTGGACTGGCTGCTTCACATGAGAACCGTTCAGCGGTCCGGGGAAACCGTTGGGCGATAAAATATTCTCGCAACGTGATAATAATCTTGCATCGCGCGGAAACCTTGAGTACTATCCCAATCAAGCGCGGTGTTCAGACCGAACTGTGCCTCCCGGTGTGAACGCCGCGCTCCCGTTCCCTTTTACTTGTAAGGAGAAAAACATGAGCAAGACCGTCGTGTCTTCCGATAACGCACCCGCAGCCATCGGCCCGTATTCCCCTGGTATCCAGACCGGCAACATGGTGTTCCTGTCCGGCCAGCTGGGCATCGATCCCGCAACTGGCAAGATGCCCGAGGGCGTCGAGGCCCAGGCCAAGCAGTCCCTTGCTAACGTCGAGGCCCTGCTGACCGCTGCCGGCGTCACCTTTGCCGATGTCGTCAAGACCACAGTCTACCTGGCTGACATTGCCGACTTCGCTGCCGTAAACGAGATCTACGCCTCCAAGTTCGAGGCCCCGTTCCCCGCGCGCAGCGCTTTCCAGGTTGCCGCTCTTCCGGCTGGCGGTCTGGTCGAGATCGAGGTCGTCGCCGCTCTCTAAGGCGTTGGCCACAACTAAACATGACATGCAAAAAGACCCTGCAGCGCGTGCGAGCTGCAGGGTCTTTTGTCAAGTGACGAATCGCTTGTGGAGCCGCGCTCCATTTTGCTCGTTAGCCATCCTTGCGGACTTTTTGCAGGTAGCGGTAGACGCTGGGCTCCGAGATGCCCAGCGCGGTGGCGGCGCAGGCAACGGCGCCCTTGAGCATAAATACGCCATTGCCGTTAAGGTGGCGAATAACGTCCACGCGATCGGCCTGCCCAAGCGAGGCGACATCCTGCCCGCGGCTTTCGAGCAACTCGGAAATACTGCGGTCGATGAGCTCCTGTGTGGACTCCGAAAGGCTTTCGACCTCGATAGGGGCGGGCTCCGTGCGCGTCGGCGCCGCGTCGAAGCAGGCCATGAGCTGCTGTGCCATGGCGTTGATGGAGCGCACGGTCGAGAGATCGGTGTTGACGCAGAGCATGCCGACGATCTCTTTATCCTCGCGGATAAAGTACGTCGCTGACTCCAACGTCTTGCCACCGGCACCGCGCCCCTCATAGCCCGTAATAAACGGCAGGTCGCGATACTTTGGGTCGTGCATGATCTTGAGCGCCAGATCGGTGGCGGGACCGCCGACCTTACGGCCGCTCACGATGCCGTTGCGAATATCGACGATGGCGTGGTCGGGATCCGAGAAATCGTGCAGCACGATCTCGCTGTTTTTGCCGAGTATCTGCTCCAGGAAATCGACCATCGGCAAAAAGCGACGTACGGTCTCGTTCACGGGCAACTCCTTTGGGTGAAAGCGGAAGTTTCATAACAATTTTTTCTCATGGTAACACGCTACTCTTCATCTCGTATATCCGCAGGTACATTGCGTAATACAGACGAACGGTAGGAATTTGGCGGTAAACGGTTGACCAAAAGAAAAGTTAGATGTTATTTTGACCAGACACTTTCCTGACCTGCGGAAATGTATTATCTCAGCTGAAGAATAGTCTGATAACAAAAAATTATTATTGAGAATGAGAATCATCTTTAATACGATATGCAACGAAGGCACAACCTCAACCCCGCACTGCGTCACAATAGAGCGTTAGATGCGAAACAACTATTTCGAGGATTGGTGGTCAAATGACCCAGGAGACGGTTACGAACGGCACTGAAGCCCTGTTCACTCGTGAAGGCATGCCTCCCGTTAAGGAAATGATCCCGTGTGCCCTTCAGCACGTACTGGCTTCGTTTGCCGGTATCATCACCCCGGCTGTCATCATGGCCGGCGTCTACGGCTTTAATAGCCAGCAGAGCACCGACATCATTCAGGTTGCGCTCATTCTTTCGGCAATCGACACGGCCCTTCAGGCCTTCGCTCCCTTCCGCCGCATCGGCGGCGGCCTGCCCATCGTCATGGGCGTCTCGTTCGCGTTCCTGCCGGCCCTGCAGGCCATGGGTGCCTCGGGCTTTAGCTTTGGTGCGCTGCTGGGCGGCGAGATTGTCGGCGGTGCCGTCGCGGTCCTCTTTGGTCTGGCCTACAGCAAGATCAAGTGGCTGTTCCCGCCCGTCGTGACCGGTACGGTCATCTTCTCCATTGGCGTCTCTCTCTATCCCACGGCCGTCAAGTACATGGCCGGTGGCATGGGCACGCCGCTGTGGGGCACTCCGCAGGCCTGGTGCGTCGCTCTTATCACCTTCGCCGTGGTCTTTGCGCTCGCCAACTTTGGCAAGGGCACGCTCAAGCTGGGATCCGTGTTCTTTGGCATGATCGTTGGCATGATCGTTTCGATCCCCTTTGGCATGATCGACTTCTCCAGCGTCGCCACCGCTCAGGTCTTCGCCCTTCCCAAGCTCATGCCCTACGCGCTCGAGTTTGATCCCGAAGTCTGCATTACCCTCGCCGTCGTGTTCCCCATGGTCGCCATCCAGGTTATCGGTGACGTCTCCGCCGCTTGCCTGGGCTCCATCGACCGTATGCCTACCGAGCGCGAGCTCTCCGGCGCTATCGTGTCCCAGGGCCTCACCTCTATGGTCGGCGGCCTGCTGGGCGGTCTTCCCACCAGCGCCCTTGGCCAGAACGTGGGCATCATCTGCTCCAACAAGGTCGTCAACAAGTGGGTCTTTGTGATCATCGCGGCCGTCTTTGCCATCGCCGGTCTGTTCCCGCAGCTCTCTGCCGTCCTTTCCGCTATCCCGCAGCCCGTTATCGGCGGCGCGACCGTCGGCGTCTTTGGCACCATCACCATGAACGGCGTGCGCATGTTCACCCGCGAGGGCCTCACGCAGCGCACTACCACCATCGTCGGCACCTCCGTCGTCTTTGGCCTGGGTATCTGGATGGCCAGCGGTTGCCTTGCCGGCGAGGGTATGCCCGCCTGGGTGTCCACCGTCATCGGTTCCAATGCCGTAACCCCCACCGCCATTATGGCCATTGTCCTTAACCTGATCCTTCCGCAGACGCCGGTCGTGGCTCAACACATCGATGCTGCCAAGGACGCTGCCGTGGATCTGGTCTTGCCCGAGAGCAAGAAGTAACCAATTCGGTGCTATTCGTCGGCGGGCGCATCGCCTCGTCCGCCGACGCCATGCGGCGCCAAGCCGCACTTCAAAGGGTTTGTCCCTTTGGTGAAGCGTTGACGGGAGAGGGCCCGTTTCCGGTGTAGGCCGGCGCTTCGCACTCCGCCATGTCAGAGGTGTCAAACCCCGCCTCTGATGTTGAAGGGAGCATTCATGCTTCTGGTCGCTAACGGTTCCGTCTTTACTCGCAACGCTCAGACCCCGTTCATTCCCAACGGTGCGGTCGCCATTGACGGAGATACGATCGTCGAAGTGGGCCCCGAGTGCGAGCTCAAGGCCAAGTACCCGGATGCCGAGTACGTCGACGCCCAGGGCAACCTCATCATGCCCGGACTCATCAACTGCCACACCCACATCTACTCGGGTCTGGCCCGCGGCCTTGCCATTAAGGGCTGCAACCCCACCAACTTCCTGGAGAATCTTGAGCAGCAGTGGTGGAAGATCGATGACAACCTGACGCTCGACGGCACCAAGGCCAGCGCCTATGCCACGATTCTTGACTCCATCCGCGATGGCGTCACCACGATCTTCGATCACCATGCGAGCTTCTGCGAGATCCCGGGAAGCCTCTTTACCATTAAGGATGCAGCTCAGGAGCTGGGCATGCGTTCGTGCCTGTGCTACGAGGTCTCCGACCGCCGCGGTCAGGAAAAATGCGACCAGGCCATTGCCGAGAACGCCGAGTTTGCCCAGTGGGCCGCCAAGGAGCGTCGCGATAACGACAACCACATGATTGCCGCCATGTTTGGCGGTCACGCCACCTTTACGCTGTCGGACGAGACCATGGATAAGATGGCCGAGGCCAACAACGGCCTGACCGGCTTCCACATCCATGTGTGCGAGGGCATGAATGACGTGTGGGACTCCCGCCTCAACCGCGGTGGCATCAGCCCCGTCGAGCGCCTGCTGCAGCACAATCTGCTGGGTCCCGACACCATGCTCGGCCACTGCATCCACGTGACGCCCGCCGAGATGGATATCGTCAAGGAGTCCGGTACCTGGCTCGTCAACAACCCCGAATCCAATATGGGCAACGCCGTGGGCTGCGCCCCCGTGCTCGAGTTCTTCCGCCGCGGCATCCCCGTGTGCATGGGCACCGACGCCTACACCCACGATATGCTCGAGAGCCTTAAGGTCTTCCTGATCATTCAGCGACACAACGCCGCCATGCCTAACGTGGGCTGGTGCGAGGCCATGACCATGCTGTTCGAGAACAACGCCAAGATGGCGAGCAAGTACTTCGATCGCAAGCTCGGCGTGCTCGAGGCCGGCGCTGCCGCCGATGTCATCGTCATGGACTACAAGCCCTTTACGCCGCTGAGCGAGGAGAATATCGACGGCCACATGCTCTTTGGCATGATGGGCAAAAACTGCCGCACCACCATCATCAACGGCCGCGTCCTGTACAAGGATCGCGAGTTCGTTGGCATTGATGAGGACAAGATCAACGCGTGGACCATGGCCGAGTCCAAGAAGCTCTGGAGCACGCTCAACGATCGAACCTACTAATTCACAAGTAGATTCGCGCGCGTCGGATGTTTCGCCGCATCCGACGCGCGCATAGGCGGCCTCCGCGGGGTCGCCGGCGCTGTGCTAGCGCTACACCGTATTTGCGCCCGCCGCGCGGTCTCGCCGGGCGTTACAGAGAGGAGCTCACTATGAGCGACATCATGAGGCCGATCCCGTTTTCGCAGCTGATGAACTGGATCATCGAGGAGCACAAGACCCAGGACGCCATCTTTGGCGTGCGTAAGATGGTCACGACCAACCAGGAGGGTGCGCTTCCCATTTTTGACGAGCGCATCGAGACTCCGTTTGGCCCGGCTGCCGGTCCCAATACGCAGCTGGCCCAGAACATCGTGGCCTCTTATGTGGCCGGTTCTCGCTTCTTTGAGCTCAAGACCGTCCAGGTTATGGACGGCGAGGAGCTCTCCAAGTGCGTCAACAAGCCCTGCATCGTGGCTCAGGACGAGTGCTACAACTGCGAATGGTCGACCGAGCTCGAGGTTCCGCAGGCCTTTGCCGAGTACGTGAAGGCATGGTTTGCCTGCCACCTGATCGCTCGCGAGTACGGTCTGGGCAGCCCGGACGGCTTTGTCTTCAACATGTCGGTGGGCTATGACCTGGAGGGTATTAAGAGCCCCAAGGTCGATGCCTACATCGAGGGCATGAAGGACGCCAGTGGCTCCGACGTCTGGAACGAGTGCCGCGCATGGGCGCTCGCCAACCTGGACAAGTTTGAGCATGTCGACGCCGCGTTTGTCGAGTCCATCCCGGCACGCGTCTCCAACTCCATTACCGAGTCTACCCTGCACGGCTGCCCGCCGGCGGAGATCGAGCGCATCGCGACCTACCTCATCACCGAGAAGGGCCTCAACACCTACATCAAGTGCAACCCCACGCTGCTGGGCTATGAGTTTGCACGTCAGCGCCTCAACGAGCTGGGCTTTGACTATATCGTCTTCGATGACACACACTTCCGCGAGGACCTGCAGTGGGTCGACGCCGTGCCCATGTTCGAGCGCCTGATTGCCCTGTGCGCCGAGCGCGGCCTGGAGTTTGGCGTCAAGCTCACCAACACCTTCCCCGTCGACGTGACGAGGAACGAGCTGCCTTCCACCGAGATGTATATGTCCGGCCGTTCGTTGTTCTCGCTGACCATCGAGGCTGCCCGCCGCATTACCGAGCAGTTTGACGGCAAGCTGCGCATCAGCTACTCCGGTGGTGCCACGGTCTACAACATCCGCGCCCTGTATGATGCCGGTATTTGGCCCGTTACCCTGGCGACCGACGTGCTCAAGCCCGGTGGATACGAGCGCTTTAGCCAGATGGCCGGCGAGTTTACCGACCTGGATGGTAAGCCGTTCGCGGGCGTCTCTCTCGAGGCCGTGACTTCGATCCAGACCGACTCGCTCACCAACCCGCTCTACAAGAAGCCGCTGCGCCCGCTGCCCGACCGCAAGGTCGCCGGTAAGAGCCCGCTTTCCGACTGCTTTACCACGCCTTGCCGTACGAGCTGCCCCATCCAGCAGGATATCCCTGCCTATCTGGTGGCTGTTGACGAGGGCCGCTACGAGGACGCGCTCAACATCATCATCGAGCGCAACGCCCTGCCGTTCATTACCGGTACCATCTGCCCGCATCCCTGCGGCCGTGCCTGCGAGCGTGCATTCTACGAGCCCGAGGGCGCCCAGATTCGCGCCAGCAAGCTCAAGGCCGCCCGCGAGGCCATGACCGCCGTGCTGCCCAAGCTGCGCGCCCAGGCCATTGCCAACGACGCCGAGCGCAACGTTGCCGTTATCGGCGGCGGCCCGGCCGGTCTGGCGACGGCGTTCTTCCTGACGCGCGCCGGCGTGCCCGTCACTATCTTCGAGGCCCGCGACTCGCTCGGCGGCGTGGTCCGTCACGTGATTCCCGAGTTCCGTATCGCGAGCGACGATATCTCCCACGATGCCGAGCTCTGTCTGGCCTTTGGCGCCAAGGTGCAGCTCAACGCCCGCGTGGAGTTCATTGACGAGCTCAAGGCTCAGGGCTTTACCGACGTGGTCGTGGCCACCGGTGCCTGGATGCCCGGCTCTGCAGGCTTGGGCGAGGGCGCCGAGCTCGACGTGCTGGAGTTCCTCGAGGCCGCCAAGAAGGGCGAGAAGCTCGAGCTGGGCGAGGACGTCGTGGTCATCGGCGCCGGCAATACCGCTATGGACGCGGCCCGCGTGGCCAAGCGCCTGACTGGCGTGAAGAACGTGCGCCTGGTGTATCGCCGCACCAAGAAGCAGATGCCCGCCGACGAGGAAGAGCTCGATCTTGCTCTTGCCGACGGCGTTGAGTTCTGTGAGCTGCTGGCGCCCAAGGCGCTCAACGGCGCCGTGCTGACCTGCGACGTCATGGAGCTTGGCGAGCCGGACGCAAGCGGCCGTCGCAGCCCCGTCGCCACGGGCGAGACCGTCGAGCTGCCCGCCACCACGGTGATCTGTGCCGTGGGCGAGGGCATCGATGCCAGCCTGTACGACGCCGCGGGCGTCGAGCACGACCGTCGCGGCCGCCTTGCCGCCACCTCCACCGGCGTTGAGGGCGTCTGGGCTGCAGGTGACTGCCGTCGCGGTCCGGCCACCGTGGTCGAGGCTATCGCCGATGCCGCCGAGGTCGCCCGTGCCATCGCTGGCGTGGACTTTAACAAGTACGCCGACCAGAATGCTCAGGCCGGTCGCGAGGACGCCTGCTACGAGCGCAAGGGGTCGCTGTGCCGCGACAAGCGCAATTGCACCAAGGCCCGCTGCCTGGGCTGCGGCTCGGTGTGCGAGGTCTGCTGCGACGTGTGCCCCAACCGCGCCAACGTGGCAATTAAGGTGCCGGGCCTGGCCAAGCATCAGGTCGTCCATGTCGACGGCATGTGCAACGAGTGCGGCAACTGCGCCGTGTTCTGCCCCTACCAGGAGGGTCGTCCCTACAAGGACAAGCTCACCCTGTTCTGGAGCGATCAGGACATGGAGAACTCCGAGAACGAGGGCTTCCTGGCCGTGGACGAGGACCACTTTAAGGTTCGCATCGCCGGCACGGTTCGCACCGTCTCGGTCGATGCCGTCAACACCGGTCTGCCCGAGGCCGTCCGCCTGACCATCAAGGCCGTGCGCGACAGCTATCCGTATCTCCTTAAGAAATAGGCGAGTCTCTTATGGCCAAATCCATTCAACATAACGTGGCCTACGTTGCCTGCGGAAGCGGCTGTGCCTCCGCAGGCGGCGACGCCCGCTGCAGCGAAGGCTGCATTGGCTGTGGCGCCTGCGTCACGGCCTGCCCCCACGGCGCCATTGCGCTGGTCGATGGCATCGCCCGCGTTGATCGCTCCAAGTGCACGGGCTGTGGCCTGTGCGGCATGGCGTGCCCGCAGCGCGTGATTGCCTTCGTTCCCGGCTACCAGAACATTCTGGTGCGCTGCAACAACACCGATAAGGGCGCCATTGCGCGCAAGATCTGCGACACGAGCTGCATCGGTTGCGGTATGTGCGCCAAAAAGTGCCCTGCCGGCGCTATCCGCATCGAGGACAACTGCGCCCATATCGACGGCGCGGACTGCCTGTCGTGCGGCATGTGCGCCGTCGTCTGCCCGCATGGCGCCATTCACGACCGCACCGGCATCGCCGCCGGCGTGTAGAAGGGAATCACCATGGCACAGGAATTCACTTTTACCGTTAACGGCGTGGAGCGCACAACGACCCAAAACAAACCGCTGCTGCGCTACCTGCGCGACGACCTGCATATCCATTCCGCCAAGGACGGCTGCTCCGAAGGTGCTTGTGGCACCTGCACCATCCATGTGGACGGCGCGGCCGTCAAGGCGTGCGTGCTGACCACCGCTCTTGCCGCCGGCCGCAACATCGTGACTGTTGAGGGCCTGCCCGAGGATGTGCGCGAGGCCTTTGTGTACGCCTTTGGCGCCGTGGGCGCCGTGCAGTGCGGTTTTTGCATCCCCGGTATGGTCATGGCGGGCGCTGCGCTCATCGCCGAGGATCCCGAGCCCACCGAGGAGCAGATCAAGTACGCCATCCGCGGCAACGTCTGCCGCTGCACCGGCTACAAAAAGATTATCGAGGGCATCTCGCTGGCCGCTGCGGTACTCCGCGGCGAAAAGCAGATCGACGAGGATCTGGAGCGCGGCGATGACTACGGCGTGGGCAAGCGCGCCTTCCGCATCGACGTGCGCAAGAAGGTGCTCGGCGAGGGCAAGTACCCCGACGACATCGACGAGCTCGATCAGCCGGGCCTGACCTATGCCAGCGCCGTGCGCTCCAAGTACCCGCGCGCCCGTGTGCTCTCCATCGATACCTCCAAGGCCGAGGCCCTGCCCGGTGTGGTGGGTATCCTGCGCGCCGAGGACGTGCCGGTCAACCAGGTCGGCCACCTTATCCAGGACTGGGACGTCATGATCGCCCAGGGCGATATCACCCGCTGCGTGGGTGATGCCATTGTGCTGGTGGTTGCCGAGGACGAGGCGACGCTCGAGAAGGCCAAGAAGCTCGTCAGGATCGATTACGAGCCGCTGGAGCCCGTGCGTAACATTGTCGAGGCCAGGGCTGCCGACGCCCCGCGCCTGCACGACAGCTTCTTTGCCTTTGGCAACACGGTGGAGCTCAAGGACAACGTGTGCCAGAGCCGCCATGTGACGCGCGGTGACGCCGCCAAGGCGCTGGCAGAGAGCGCGTTTACCGTGACGCAGCGCTTTACCACGCCCTTTACCGAGCATGCCTTCTTGGAGCCCGAGTGCGCCGTCGCCTTCCCGTACAAGAACGGCGTCAAGGTGCAGTCGACCGACCAGGGTGCCTACGATACGCGCAAAGAGTGCGCCCACATGTTTGGCTGGGATAGCGAACCCGAGCGTGTGGTCGTCGAGACCATGCTCGTGGGTGGCGGCTTTGGCGGCAAGGAGGACGTTTCGGTCCAGCACCTGGCCGCGCTCGCCGCATATAAGTTCCAGCGTCCTGTGAAGTGCAAGCTCACGCGTGCCGAGTCACTCGCTTTCCATCCCAAGCGTCATGCGATGGACGGCACCTTTACGCTGGGCTGCGACGCCGAGGGCATCTTTACCGGCCTGGACTGCGAGATCAACTTTGACACCGGCGCCTACGCGTCGCTGTGCGGCCCGGTGCTCGAGCGCGCCTGCACGCATGCCGTCGGCCCCTACAAGTACCAGAACACCGACATCCGCGGCTTCGGCTACTACACTAACAACCCGCCTGCCGGCGCGTACCGTGGCTTTGGCGTTTGCCAGTCCGAGTTTGCACTCGAGAGCCTGATCGACCTACTGGCCGAGAAGGTCGGCCTGGATCCGTGGGAGATCCGCTACCGTAACGCCATCGAGCCGGGCGAGGTTTTGCCCAACGGCCAGATTGCCGATTGCTCCACGGCGCTTAAGGAGACGCTGCTCGAGGTCAAGGATGCCTACTATGCGCATCCCGGACACGCCGGTATCGCCTGCGCCATGAAGAACGCCGGCGTGGGCGTGGGCCTGCCCGATGCCGGCCGCTGCAAGATTCGCGTCGAGGATGGCGTGGCCGTGGTCTATGCCGCCACGTCCGACATCGGCCAGGGCTGCAACACCGTCTTTTTGCAGGACGTTGCCGAGGCCTGCGGTCTGCCGCTGAGCTGCATCGCCAACGGCGAGTGCTCTACCGAGAACGCTCCCGACTCCGGCACCACGTCTGGCTCGCGTCAGACGGTCGTGACCGGCGAGGCTGTGCGCGGCGCCGCTTTCCTGCTGCGCGATGCCATGGTTGGCATCGAGGCCGGCAAGCCTGCGCCTACCGCCCCGGTGAGCGCGCATGGCGACGGCGTCAAGATCGAGTACGACGACGGTCGCGCCTATCAGCTGCGCGCGCAGGAGCTCGTCGCTGGTCAGGGTATGCATCCTCAGGACCCCGCGACCGCCATCAAGGCGCTCGAGGGATGCGAGTTTGGCTACGTGTATCTGGAGCCGACCGACAAACTGGGCGCCGACGTCCCCAACCCCAAGAGCCACATCTGCTACGGCTTTGCCACGCATGTGGTCATTCTGGATGATGACGGCCGCGTGAGCGAGGTCTATGCCGCGCACGATTCCGGCAAGGTGGTCAACCCCATCTCCATCCAGGGTCAGATCGAAGGCGGCGTGCTCATGGGTATGGGCTATGCGCTTACCGAGGATTGGCCGCTCAAGGACTGCGTGCCCCAGGCAAGGTACGGCACGCTCGGGCTGTTCCGTGCGCCCGAGATTCCGGATATCCACGCCATCTACGTGGAGAAGGACGAGCTACTGCCCGTGGCATACGGCGGCAAGGGCATCGGCGAGATCGCAACGATCCCCACAGCGCCCGCCGTACAGAATGCCTATCGCGCATTTGACGGCAAGCTGCGTCCGGATCTGCCCATGGTGGATACGCCGTACAGCCGCGCCCGTCACCGCGGGTAGGGTAGAGCGCGGATGGCATTTCTGACGGGCTGTTCGCGCTCACCATCAACTGCATATGCTGTGCCTTTGGCCCCGGCTCCATCGCGAGCCGGGGCCTTTTGTTTGGAGCGGAAACTGTGTCCCGGAATAGGCGCTCAGAATGGGATGCGCTTTCCCCTTGGAGCCCTCGGCGGAGATTGCATCCCAGAATCCGCGCCTGGAATGGGACACACGATTGTCCGTGCCCGCATCCCACCATATTCGGGATGCGGGTTTCTGCGCTTTTGTGCATCAGGCAAGCAGCTGCTTTTGGCGGCTCTCCCGGGCTGCGCATCGCTTGTGATGTCGATGCGACCGACCAGAGAGTCGGCGCATTGGTCAATCGCATTACAAAAGACAGGTTTATTGAGATTGGTGAACTGACGGCCATGGCCCATACCATTGTGGTTGCCTAGATTGAAAGCTGAGATGGAAAGTGCTTTCGGACAGGAGGGCAATATCAAGCCCCACGTTCCCTGTGGGAAGTGGGGCTTTCAAGGGCTGCTAGTTAATAGTTATTAGAGGTAGCCGTTCAGCCAATCGGGCATATTGGGATCGTCAATGCTCCACGAATCTTCTTCATGCTCGCTTTCTTCCCAGTTGCTTTCGTCCCCATCGAAGAACTTGCGCCTATTACACTTGTATTTGACAACCGTGTCGCCCTCACGGCGGTATTCATTCCAGTAGTAGTTTTGCTTTCCGTATCCGTTCCATTCTTGAGTTCTGTATATGACCATGGTGTCTCCTTTTCGTTTGCGTACGCGGGGCGCACGGTGTATCAGATTTGACTACTGGGCTATGACTTGCGCAATGTGAGTTTTTTTGGCGTTAATGCTCGCAAGTTCGTCGAAAGTAAAAACAAACGGGACAACCGCTTCATCCCATTCGATATTTGAGAAGGTATAACCGGCGCGCGTTACTTTGACTGTTTCTTTCCCAAAGAGTTTGCCGACTTCTGTGAGCTTGTAACCCCAGGGCTCTTTTGTCATCATTCCGCTGGAGACGAGACGCTTGTTAACTGCCTGATTCGAAAGAAGCAAGTCATGTCCGAGTCCCGTTGCAGTCTTCTTGACTCCGGTAAGGTTGACCACTGGCAAGGAGGCCTTTTCTGCTGCCTTAGCAATCGTGGCAACACCTTTGTCTGCGCCGTTGCAAATAGTTTTGAATTTAGGCGTATGGCCCGTTTTCGCGGCAATCGTAATGCTAACGATTGAACTGATTGCCACAAATACACCGATGCCAATCTGGACTTTGTGCTGCTCGAGCCACACGAGGCCTTTGTTCTTTGCGGGCAGATCAGTGTTTTCCGACTCCAATTTCTGTACACCTCATTTCTTGATTGATTTTGCAAGTTGATATGCAAGAGAGCCCAATGCCGGAATCAATGCCGATGAAGCGGGGATTAGGGCGGCGGTGAGAGCGGTTGCTCCAACTATGGCGCTCTGCTTAGTAGCTGCCTCTTGTTGTGTCCCCTTCTCATCCCCTTCTTTAAGGGCATTTTGCATCTTCTCTAGTTTGGGTGCTACTGGTTGGTCAACGAATAGCTGAATTATTTTTGCCAGATCCTCGTTTCCGCTGACGGCGATTTCGTTGTTGAATACCGCCCTGATGGCGAGATAGTGCATCTTCGTCATCTGCGTTTTACCCGTCTCAAGGCTGCTGACGGTTTGCTTTGTTATGCCTAGTTCGTTCGCAACTCCAGCCCGCCGCCTTGCGAATGGTTGACAGGTGAGCTTGGAGCCTGCTGACTAGTTCATCATCCGTTGAAGTCATTTCTGCCTCACATATAGTAAAGAATCCTTATTACTGTCAGATATTATATACCCAGTCAGAAATTTAGCAATTACTAAGTGAGTCTTAGTTTATTCGGCTGGCTCCTGAATCTCCTCAGTTTTAAACTGAATTGAAAACGATACCGACGCCGGCGTCTTGTTCTCATGTTTTAAAGGTATGGGCAGGTATTGTTCGACAGACGATGGCCTCGATGCCGATTTCATGCATCCCCTCAGGGGTCATCCGTCCAGGAACCTGTTTTCCATCGTTGCGTGGTCAGCGAGACGTGCAAGGAGCACATCGACCGTATGGGCGGCTGTTATTTCTGCACAGTTGAGAGGGCATCTTGGAAGACGTGTCCATGGCGATTTTGGGAGACGCTAACCGCTTGGATTATAGTGGACGGTCGGTCTTAGAGGCCTATGGGTGGGAGATGTTGTTTCACTTGCCAACGACCGGCCGGGGTCTGGCTTAACCGACGTGGAACGTGATTGCACCATCTGGTAGCAAGTCGAGTTGCAGATGAGTACACCCGATCGTGTGGAATAAGGCTTCAGGAGCGCTCCGCCTGTTTACACCCCCGCAATCCCGCGCGCGGCACTCAGCAGCTCATACTCCCTCTGGCTCCACTGGTGCAGCTTGGCAGCCTCGACGGCATCACGACACAAGTCCAAAAACACCTCGGCGCCCTCGCAGAAGCACTCACGGGCAAAGTCACCCGAGCCGCTTGCGACGCACGAGCCGTCGGCAAAGAGCTTCCAGCTGGACGACTCGCGCGAGTCGTCTCCGAGCAGCTTGATCTGTAGCACGTGCGGGTCGCCGGCAACGCAGAGCTCTTCCTCGAGCACCTGCACGGTAAAGCGCATCTGGTGGGAGAGGCTGCTCTTGACCATGGCCGAGGCATAGCCGTTCGGCTTGTCCAGAAGATGCATTCGTTTTGGCTTGGCTACCAGGTTGTGGAAGTTGCGCTCACTGCGCACGGAGAAATTGTCCATACGGACTCCTTTCATCGATGTTGGCAGGGCCACCGTGCCTCTTGGCCGGTTGGCGTCGGGATCGTGGAGCCAACTCTCTACCCCGACTCTGGATAAAACGCGCCCGCTCCTTGCTGGCACGATGGAGTCTATCAGCGCGCGCGGACACAAATCAAGCGCCGCCTGCGAAATGATGTGCAGACGGCGCTTGATTTCGCCGGCTGCTGTTAGGCTTAAATCCGAAAAAGTGTCGAAATATCCCGTGTAAAAGTACGGAAAAGTGTCGTAATACACACTTCAAAATCTCGAAAAAGTGTCGAAATGAGCATCTAGCAACCACGGAAAAGTGTATCCTAGTGCTAAAACAGCACGTAATAAGGGGTGCGCTTATGCTACAGAGAAAAGCGAAAGCACAGTTTGAATCTTGGCTTGCCTCGTCGCCTAACAAGGCTCTTTTGGTCAAGGGCGCCCGACAGGTAGGAAAGTCATATTTGGTCAACGTCTTTGCAAATGAATCGTTCGAAAATGTCGTGACGTTCGACCTTATCGCCGACGCGTCCGTGCGCGATTCGTTTTTGGCGGCGAAAAGTGCGGATGATCTGCTTATGCGTATGTCTATTGCTGCAACGCAGCCGATGGTTGCGAACAAGACCGTTGTGGTTATCGACGAGGTGCAGCGATGCCCCAACGTGGTGACGTTTATCAAATATCTGGTCCAGCGCGGCGACTTTCGATACATCCTTACCGGATCGCTCCTTGGCGTTGAGCTCGAGGGCATCGATTCCCTGCCGGTGGGGTATGTCGAGCAGGTCCAGATGTACCCGCTCGACTTTGAGGAGTTTTGCTGGGCAAATGGCGTTGGTGCCAGCGTGTTTGACATGCTCAGGGGCTGTCTAAAGAATGAGGGGGAGCTTCCCGGCTATCTGTATGACCGCTTGCTCGATCTGTTCCATCAGTATGTGGTGGTGGGAGGCATGCCCGACGCGGTCAATTCCTTCTTGGCGACGCGCAATGTCGACGAGGTTCGAAACATCCACCGCGATCTTCACGCCCTGTATCGCGATGACATCGCAAAGTACGCTCCGCCCGAGCTGCGCTTGGTTATTCGCGATATCTATGATCTGATTCCCAGCGAGGCCGGTTCCAAAAACAAGCGATTCAAACTGTCATCGATTAACGGTGTCAAACGTTTTTCGCAGGTGACAGATCATTTCCTCTGGCTATCGGAGGCGGGTGTCGCGCTTCCTGTGTATAACGTAACGGCGCCCGTGGCACCCCTTTTATTGGGGGAGCAACGAAATCTGTTTAAGCTGTTTTACTTGGACACCGGAATGCTTATGTCGTCGTATTCCAAAAGGGTCGCCCAAGGCGTTTTTGATGGGGAGGCAGAAGGCCCCTTTGGCATGAATATGGGGGCGGCATTCGAGGGCTTCGTTGCCCAAGAGCTCAAAGCCCACGGATTTAGATTGCGCTACTTTACGTCCAAAAAGGTCGGTGAGCTCGATTTTGTGGAAGAGACGTTCGATGGGGAAGTGCTCGCCATCGAGGTCAAATCGGGCAAGAGTTTTAAGTCCCACGCGGCGCTCGATAACGCACTGGCAACGAAGGGCTACGGAATCGATCGCGCCCTGGTACTTGCGGAATGTAATCTTCACCGCGATGGTGACGTGCTGTATCTGCCCATCTTTATGGCAGGGCTTTTGGAGCCGTAACGTGCCGCCGACTCTTCCGACCCTCCCTTAGCCCTCGCTACTCGTCGTCCCCGTCGTTGGGGTCGCCCTTGAGGGTGTTGATGTCCAGATACTCGTTATCGTCCTCTTTTTGCTGGGTCTCCGACTCCGCTTGGGTGGGGCCGGAGAACAGCCGGAATCCCTCAAACGCAATGACACCGAGCAGGGCAATGACAATGGCGATAAAGGCAACCTTGACTGCCTGCGGAAATTCCGAGAAATGCAGCGCCTTTTCCTCGGCGTAATAATCGGCGAAGCGTTCTTCGCCTGTGCTTTTGGTATACACCGGCGCGGACGCGGCCTCCGGGTCATATTCCGGTGCAGGCGTGGCAGCGTACGGATCGTTGAGATAATCGCTCGATGCGGTGCCATAATCCTCGGTCTCGATGCGACCGTTGCCAGCATAGCCATCGGAATAATCGGAAAATGCCGTACCGCCCTCATAGTCCGCGGCACTCGTGTTGGCGGCAAAAAGCGGGTTAACTGGAACGTCGAGCGCCGGCATGCCGGTAGAGGTCTCATCCAGATCGGTTGCAGCCCAGGAATCGTAGGCAACCTGATGGGCAACGGGCTCATCGAGCCTTGTGACCGGAGGCTTGCGTGCCGCAGGAACAGGCAACTGCTGGGCGCTGTACATAACGGTGCTGTCGGCCGATTTGCCCTGCGTCGCTGCAGCGAGAAATGCCGCCGTTTCGGACGGGTCGCTTGCGGGGCGGGGAGCGGGCGTGGTCGCCGAAGTGAGTGCGGGCGTCGAAACAGGCGACTGCGCAGGAGTCGGCGCAGATGCGGGCTTAGGCGCAAGTGCGGGATTGAGGCTTGACGGACGAGCCCCGCCGCCCATGAGTTCGTCGGCGGTCCACGGGCGATCATTCATCACGTCGTCAAGGCTCAGCGAAAACAGGTCGTCTTCACCCTCATCGAACATGCGGTGCACATGTCCACCAATTGCCGGAATCAATCCGCGACCGGTGCATGATGCCTTGCTCAACGCCATTCTGTTCCATCCTTCCGAAATACTAATGACATCGATTATATGGAACTTTCCAAGCGGCTCGGTCTTGGATTCATGCTTTCCAGAACTCGCGCCCAAAAGGGGAGGGGCAATCCAGGCGAGTGCCTACTTGTCGCCTGCTGCCGCCTTGGCCTCATTGAGGTAGCTATAGAAGCTGTACTTGGAGATGCCAAAGAACTCGCAGGCGCGTTCGCTCGACTTGGAAATGAGGAAGGCGCCGCGACGGTCGAGGTAGCCAATGGCACGAATGCGCTCGTCTTTGGTCATGAGCGCCGCGGGCTTGCCCACAAACTGCTCGCACTCGTGCAGCAGGTCCTCGAGCAGGTCGCCGATGTTCTTGGTAATGGGCTCGGGCTCGGTATAGCCCGTGCCGCCGGTGCCGGTAAAGGCGTCGAGCGAACGCTCAAAAGCCTTCATAAGCGTAATGTCAAAGTTGATGCCCAAAATGCCGACGGGCTTGCCCTCGTCGTTGCGGATAAAGATGGTCGAGGACTTGAGCAGCTTGCCGTCGGTGGTTTTGGTGAGGTACGGCTCGCGGTCGTGCACGTCGGTGGTGCCCTCGTGCATGGACTCAAACACAATATGGCTGGGGCCGTCACCCAGTTTGCGCCCGCTGACGTGGCCGTTTTCGATCACCACGATGGAGTGGTCCACGTCCTCGGTCTCCAGATCGTGGACGACGACTTCGCAGTTGGGGCCAAATTGGAGCGCCAGGCCGTGTGCAAGGCGCTTGTAGAACTCAATCTGTGCGGGGGTCATGGGTGCCTTCCTAAAAATTAGTTTGGGCTCACTGTGCCATAAACCCCACTTGTTCGCAAATAACGAAATCGTCGCTGTGTTATGTGACCGTTCGGCGGCGAAAAGGTACCGATTACGGCAACAAACAATTTGTTAGGTTTTCCAATCAAAAAGTGTGATAGAACAATGCTAACAAACTTTTTGTTTGGCATCCACATAAAAGTTCAGCCGTGTGAATGGGATCGGGCTGAAACGCGTATGCGGGGGCCGGCAAGAGAGAACTTAAGGAGTTCACCGTATGGCCGATAAGATCCAGTGGGCGGGCAACACGATGCCCAAGAGCGATGACAAGCACTTGGGAATCATGAGCCTCGACCACGTGAAGAAGGCCCGCGCCTTCCACCAGTCGTTCCCCCAGTACACCGTTACTCCGCTTGCCCGCCTGGACGGCCAGGCCGCGCGCCTGGGCCTGTCCAACCTGTGCGTTAAGGACGAGAGCTATCGCTTTGGCCTCAACGCCTTTAAGGTCCTGGGCGGCTCGTTTGCCATGGCCAACTACATTGCCGACGAGACCGGCAAGGACGTTGCCGAGTGCACCTTCGATTACCTGACCTCCGATCAGCTTGCCAAGGACTTTGGCCAGGCCACCTTCTTTACCGCTACCGATGGCAACCATGGCCGTGGCGTGGCATGGGCTGCCAACAAGCTGGGCCAGAAGGCTGTCGTGCACATGCCCAAGGGTTCCACCAAGCCCCGCTTCGATAACATCGCCGCCGAGGGCGCCACGGTGACCATCGAAGAGGTCAACTACGACGAGTGCGTGCGCATGGCCGCCGCCGAGGCCGACGCCTGCGAGCGCGGCGTCATCGTTCAGGATACCGCCTGGGAGGGCTACGAGAAGATCCCGTCCTGGATCATGGAGGGCTACGGCACCATGGCTTCCGAGGCTGCCGAGCAGCTGCGCGAGATGGCCATCAACCGCCCGACGCACGTCTTTGTCCAGGCTGGCGTGGGCTCGCTCGCCGGCGCCGTGGTGGGCTACTTCACCAACCTGTATCCCGATAACCCGCCCACCTTCGTCGTGGTCGAGTGCGCGCCTGCCGCCTGCCTGTACAAGGGCGCTGCCGCCGGCGACGGCGATCCGCGCATCGTGGACGGCGACATGCCCTCCATCATGGCCGGCCTGTGCTGCGGCGAGCCCAACATCCTGGGTTGGGATATCCTGCGCAACCACACCACCGCCTTCGTGTCCTGCCCCGACTGGGTTACCGCTCGCGGCATGCGCACCCTGGGCGCTCCTGAGAAGGGCGACCCGCGCGTCATCTCCGGCGAGTCCGGCGCTGTGACCACCGGCCTGGTCGAGACCCTCATGCTCGATCCCGAGTACGCCGAGCTCAAGGAGCTCATCGGCCTGGACAAGACGAGCTCCGTGCTCTGCTTCTCCACCGAGGGCGACACCGATCCGGATCAGTACCGTCGCATCGTCTGGGAGGGCGAGTACCCGACTTGCTAGCAGACTGACCTGTCCGGAGGCAGCCGGAGGACTTTACTCCCTGCTCGGACAGTCCTGCTCGCACGGAGAGCACATTAAGTGCTCTCCGGCTCGTGCGGAACTCGCGACGGAGCAAAGTCCTCCGTCCGCCTCCTATGGTTGCTTGCTTGTGGGGTGCTCAACCTCACGCCGCTTGGCACAAGTGATCTATCTGAAATATCTACCTGTAGGTAAACCCTTGTAGAAAGGTTGACTGTTATGACTAAAGAACTCGATTTTGATGCCATTAAGGCTGCGGCTGAGTCCCATCGTGCTGATATGACGCGTTTTCTTCGCGCAATGATTAGCCACCCCTCTGAGTCTTGCGAGGAGGGTGAGGTTGTCGCTTGTATCAAGGCCGAGATGGAGAGCCTTGGCTATGACGAGGTTAAGGTCGACGGCCTGGGCAACGTCATGGGCTTTATGGGCGAGGGCGACAAGATCATCGCCATCGACTCTCACATCGACACCGTCGGCATCGGCAACATCGAGAACTGGGATGCCGATCCCTATGAGGGCTACGAGACCGACGAGATCATCTACGGCCGCGGCGGCTCCGACCAGGAGGGCGGCATGGCTTCTGCTACCTACGCTGCCAAGATGATGAAGGACATGGGCCTCATCCCCGAGGGCTACAAGATCATGGTCGTCGGCACCGTCCAGGAAGAGGACTGCGACGGCATGTGCTGGCAGTACATCTACAACAAGGACGGCATTAAGCCCGAGTTCGTCATTTCCACTGAGCCCACCGACGGCGGCATCTATCGCGGTCACCGCGGCCGCATGGAGATCCGCGTCGACGTTCACGGCACCTCCTGCCACGGTTCCGCTCCCGACCGCGGCGACAACGCCATCTACAAGATGGCCGACATCATCGCCGACGTCCGCGCCCTCAACAACAACGGCTGCGACGAGTCGACCGACATCAAGGGTCTCGTCAAGATGCTCGACCCCAAGTACAACCCCGAGCACTTCGAGGACGCCCGCTTCTTGGGCCGCGGTACCTGCACTGTCAGCCAGATCTTCTACACCAGCCCCAGCCGCTGCGCTGTCGCTGACTCCTGCGCCATCTCCATCGACCGTCGTATGACCGCCGGTGAGACCTGGGAGTCCTGCCTGGACGAGATCCGCAACCTGCCGGCCGCCAAGAAGTACGGCGACGACGTGAAGGTCTCCATGTACATGTATGACCGTCCGTCCTGGACCGGCGAGGTCTACGAGACCGAGGCTTACTTCCCCACGTGGATCAACAAGGAGACCGCTCCGCACGTCAAGGCCCTCGTCGACGCCCACAAGGCCATGTTCGGTGACGAGCGCATCGGCTGCGAGCCCAGCATGGACAAGCGCACCGGTCGTCCGCTGTGCGACAAGTGGACCTTCTCCACGAACTGCGTTTCCATCCAGGGCCGCTACGGCATCCCCTGCGTCGGCTTTGGCCCGGGTGCCGAGTCTCAGGCTCACGCTCCCAACGAGGTCACCTACAAGGACGACCTGGTCACCGCTGCCGCCATGTATGTGGCTGCCCTGAACCTCTACGATCCGAGCCAGGCCGATGGCGACGCCACCGTGTTCCGCGCCGGTCTGACCAACAACAAGATCGATTAGTCCCATTCCTCGATCTTGTTGAGCCGGGGGCCGCTCGTGTCCCCGGCACCCCCTGTTGACTTGGGGCCCGCGGTCGTTATCTCCCATGCTTCCTCAACGGTAGCGGGTCCTCGTCATAGCGCTCTGCATGTTCTAGCCACACGCGCATGCCGGAGCGCATCTATTCATTGCGATCGTTTCACTTTTGGAAAGGATATTTACATGGACGCTAAGTTTACCGAGCTCGTCGAGCAGCTGAACGGTCTCGACTTTAAGGGTATGTACGGCAGCGACTTCCTGCACACCTGGGACAAGACCACTGATGAGCTCAAGGCGCTCTACATCGTCGCCGACGCCCTGCGCGAGCTGCGCGAGAACAACGTTTCGTCCAAGATCTTCGATTCGGGTCTGGCCGTCTCCCTGTTCCGCGACAACTCCACCCGTACGCGCTTCTCCTTCTCTAAGGCCGCCAACCTGCTCGGCCTTGAGCTGCAGGACCTGGACGAGAAGAAGTCCCAGATCGCTCACGGCGAGACCGTCCGCGAGACCGCTACCATGATCTCCTTCATGGCCGACGTCATCGGCATCCGCGACGACATGTACATCGGCAAGGGCGACGCCTACATGGCCGAGGTCTCCGAGTCCGTGCAGCAGGCCTACGAGGACGGCGTTCTGGATCACCGTCCCACGCTCATCTCCCTGCAGTCCGACTCCGATCACCCCACGCAGTCTTCTGCCGACATGCTCTACCTCATCAACGAGTTTGGCGGTCTTGAGAACCTCAAGGGCAAGAAGGTTGCCGTTACCTGGGCCTACTCGCCCTCTTACGGCAAGCCGCTGTCCTGCCCGCAGTCACTGATCAGCCTGCTGCCCCGTTTTGGCATGGACGTCACCCTGGCCCACCCCGAGGGCTACGACCTCATGCCCGAGGTCGTCGAGCGCGCTAAGGGCTACGCCGCCGAGTCCGGCACCACCTTTAAGCAGGTCAACACTATGGCTGAGGCCTTCGAGGGCGCCGACATCGTGATCCCCAAGAGCTGGGCTCCGTTTGCCGCCATGGAGAAGCGCACCAACCTGTACGCCGAGGGCGACGACGCCGGCATCGCTGCGCTCGAGAAGGAGCTGCTCGCTCAGAACGCTACGCATCAGGATTGGTGCTCCACGACCGAGCTCATGGAGAAGACCGCCAACGGCCAGGACACCATCTTTATGCATCCGCTGCCCGCCGACATCTCCGGTGTCTCCTGCGAGCACGGCGAGGTCAACGCTGACGTCTTCGACATGCACCGTGTGGGCATGTACAAGGAGGCTAGCTACAAGCCGTACGCCATCGCAGCCATGATGTTCCTGCAAAAGGTTGCCGATCCCGCCGCTACCCTCAAGGCCCTCGACGAGCGCAACACCGCCCGTTGGTTCCAGGCCTAAAGCCGGGCTGAGGTAAGCCATGTAAAGGGGGCACTCTGCCAACCGGCGGGGTGCCCCCTTTTTGCATCGTGGGCGTGCGGGATAAGCGCTTTCGATGCAGATGCCCCGCGGCGCGAGTTATGGGTACGATGGTTTCAGGGGAGGTATCGCCATGAAACTTGGTTGCGTCATTATGGCTTCGGGCGAGGGCAAGCGGTTTGGCTCCAACAAGATGCTTGCCGATATCTATGGCGAGCCGCTGATTGCCCGGACTATCGATTCGGCTCCCCGGGGCTTTGACGTTGTGGTTTCGACGCGTTGGCCCGAGGTCGCCCAGATTTGCGAGGACAAGCATTGCCCGTGCGTGCTGCACGATGGCGAGCTGCGCAGCGAAAGCGTCCGTGCGGGCCTTTCGTGGGGAGTCGAGCGCAACTGGAAAGGTTGCCTCTTTTTGCCGGGCGACCAGCCGCTTGTGAGCGCGGATTCTTTTGAGGCTATGGTTCGTGCATTTGACGAGCGTGGCCGCAAGCATCCGGTGCGTCTTGCGTGCAACGGTGAGCCTTCGAGCCCGGTGCTCTTTCCGGCGGAACTGTTCGATGCACTTATGTGTCTTGAGGGCAAGGACGGCGGCGGTTCGATCCTCAAAGGTCGCGTCGACGTTGCGCTGGTCGAGGCGCGTGCGTACGAGTTGTGGGATGTCGATACCGCCAAGGGACAGCGGCGCATAACGGAGCATATCGCCGCCTGCTCGTATTTTGATCACGTGGCAAACTGCATCAATCAATAAGGAGCAATTATGATCATCATCAAAAACGGCGCGCTCGTGACGCCCCAGGGGCTTCGCCGCGCCGATCTTGCCATGGATGGCGATAAGATCGTGCGAATTGCCGCGACGATTGAGCCGACCGAGGGCGATACCGTCGAGGATGCCGCGGGCTGCTGGGTGTTTCCCGGCTTTATCGACGGCCACACGCACATGCAGTGCTGGACCGGCATGGATTGGACGGCCGATAGCTTTGAGACCGGTACGCGTGCGGCTGCCTGCGGCGGTACGACGACCATCGTGGACTACGCGACGGCCGATCGCGGCGTGACCATGCCCGATGCCTTGGCCGAGTGGCATCGCCGCGCCGACGGAACCTGCACGTCCAACTACGCCTTTCATATGGCGCTCGCCGAGTGGAATGAGCGCAACCGTGCCGACCTTTCGGCCATGCGCGAAGCGGGCGTATCGTCGTTTAAGACCTACTTTGCCTACGATCACCTGCGCTTGAACGATGCCGAGACACTCGAGGTGCTGGAGGAACTCAAGCGCCTGGGCGGTATCCTGTGCGTGCATTGCGAGAACGGTACGCTGGTGAATGAGCTGCAGAAGCGCGTGTTTGAGCAGGGGATTCATGGACCCGAGGGCCATGCACTCAGCCGTCCGGATGTGTGCGAGGCCGAGGCCGTGAGCCGTCTGCTATATTTGGCGCACCTGGCCGGCGACGCACCGGTCAACGTGGTGCACCTTTCGACCAAGCTGGGGCTTGAGGCTATCCGTGCCGCCAAGGCGCGCGGGCAGAAGAATATCTATGTCGAGACCTGCCCTCAGTATCTGATGCTCGACGACACCTGCTATCTGGAGCAGGGCGAGGATGGCTTTGCGGGTGCGAAGTACGTGATGAGTCCGCCGCTGCGCCATGCCGGCGACCGTGCGGCTCTGCGCGAGGCGCTTGTGGCCGGCGAGATCGATACTATTGCGACCGATCATTGCAGCTTTAACCTGCACGGGCAAAAGGACCGCGGGCGCGACGACTTCCGCGCGATTCCCAACGGCGGGCCCGGCGTGGAGCATCGCCCCGTCGCGATCGCTACGAGCTTTGAGGGACAGCTGGGCCCCGAGGATCTATGCCGCCTGATGAGCGAGAACCCGGCGCGCGTCTTTGGCATGTATCCGCGCAAGGGATGTCTTGCCGAGGGCTCCGATGCCGACGTGTGCGTGTGGGATCCGTGCGCGCGCTGGACCATTAGCGCGGCTACGCAGCATCAGGCCGTGGACTACACGCCGCTCGAGGGCTTTGAGGCGCATGGCCGCGCCAAGGCTGTTTACGTCAACGGCGTGCTGGCAGCGCGCGACGACGAGCCCACTGGAGCCCAGCCCGGCCGCTACGTCCCCCGCTAGCGGGAAGGGCGTCCTCCGCAGTTGCGGTGAAATACGGACTGTTTGGCCGCCAAATAGGCCGTTTGGGAACTATTTCACCGCAAATTATTTATTTGAGGCTGGTGGCGACGATGGGGCGGTCGAGAGCTGTCTCGAAGCGGTCGGCCATCGTGGGGTCGCTGAGCGTGTCGACTTGGTTGAGCATGACGCGTGCGGTGCAGAGTCCCAGCGCCTGCATCTCGGCATTGAGCACCTGGGCGACGCGCTCGGGCGTGGCGATGTCGGTGAGCTCACAGCCGCAGCGCTCGCAAAAGAGCTCGGGGCGGTGGACAACCTCGGCGACGGGCTTGTCCAGCCCCGAGGCGCCGACGACCCAGACAACGTTTGCCGTGGCGGTGGGAATTACCGGCTCCCAGGCGGCATGCGCCTTGAGCGGGAGTCGCTTGCTGCCATCTGCTTCGCCCAACACATAGTCAAAGCGCTGTGCCAGCTCGTTGGGCGGCTCGGCGGGGGCGGAGAGTTTGCCTGTCTCCGGGTCCAAAACACCCGCCTGGCAGATACTTCCGCGGCTCATGCCCGCGCACGCCTCGCAGGTGCAACCGGGGACATGTGCAGCGCCCGGCTTCCAAGGCGCGGCGTCCAGACGACGGCTCGATCCGTCCCATGGCACGCCGGCGACGGGAAACATGTGTGTGGTGGTACAGAGGAGCACGCGGCCGCCAGCGCGCATAAGCTCAAGGCCCAGCGTCTTCAGCAAGGTCGACTTGCCGCCACTGCCGATAATTGCGGTTATGCCCGGCTCGATCTTGAGCGCGGAGGCAAGATTTCCGCTCGTCGTTTCCATCTGTTCACCGCCGTATAATACTGTGATAATAAATAATCATCAGAGTAGCGGTCGAACCGCTTTTGCTCTGTTCAAACCGTAGCACAGGGAGGTGCCCCGGGAATGCTCGTTTATGTTCGCGGCGCTGGCGATATCGCCACGGGCGTCGCCGCTCGCTTGGTTCGCGCCGGCGTGTCGGTCGTTATGGCCGATATCGCGGTTCCCACGTGCATCCGCCGCACAATCAGTTTTTGCGAGGCCATTCGCCTGGGCGAGGTCGAGGTCGAGGGCATTCGCGCTCGCTTGGCACAGACGCCGGCTGATGCGCTTGCGATTGCCGAGGCTGGAGACGTCGCCGTCGTGGTAGACCCTCAGGCGCAGATGCTCGGCGAACTTAAGCCCGCGGCCGTGGTGGACGCGATCTTGGCCAAGCGCAATCTGGGCACCACGCGCGACATGGCTCCTGCCGTCATCGCGGTGGGGCCGGGCTTTACCGCGCCGATCGACTGCGATGCCGTGGTCGAGACCATGCGCGGGCATTTTTTGGGCCGCGTCATTACCCAGGGCTCGCCCCAGCCCAATACGGGTGTGCCGGGTATCATCGCCGGATATGGCAAAGACCGTGTTATCCACAGCCCTGCTGCCGGCGTGTTTAGGTCTGACCATGCGATCGGCGACATCGTGAGCGCAGGCGAGTGTGTTGGATACGCGGGCGATACGCCCATGTGCGCGCAGATCGATGGCTGCCTGCGCGGGCTTTTGGCGAACGGCGTGCAGGTGACTGAGGGCTTTAAATGCGCCGATGTCGATCCGCGCGGCGATGCCAGCTATATCAACTACATTTCGGACAAAGCGACGTCGGTCGGCGGCGGCGTGCTCGAGGCACTCGCTATGCTCACCGATGTCTTTAGAGGATAGAAGGCGGCAATGGAAAAGCTCGATGTTGTGAATGCGGCGCTTGCCGCCCTGCGTGCTGGCGAGACGTGCGAGCTGGTGGTAGTGGCCGGTACGGCGGGGTCGTCCCCGCGCGGTGTGGGCGCATGGATGACTGTCTTTGCCGATGGCAGCCAAGCGGGCACTATCGGCGGCGGCAAGATTGAGCTCTTTGCGCTGGACGAGGCGCGCGAGCTGCTGGCCGGGGGTAAATCGCGTCTGGTCCGCTACACCATGGGCGGCGAGAACTCCGATACCGGCATGATTTGCGGCGGAGCCATCTGCCTGTGCTACCTGCATCTGGATGCGACCCAGGCACCGTTGTTCCAGTCGGTTGCCGACGTCTTGGCCTATCGGCGCATCGGCGACTTCGTCATCGACTTTGAACCGTTTATCGCAAGTGCGCATGAAGGCGACGTTGCCGAATACCATGGCGAGGAGTCGCGCCGCACCATAATGGGCTGCCCCGAGCTTTCGCTGGTGGAGGAGGGGAGTAAGGTCACCTACACCAACGCGGCCTCCGAGATTCCCGCGGCGCACATCGAGACGCTCTGCCCCGAGGGCCTGACCTATATCTTTGGCTGCGGCCACTTGGGTGCTGCGACGGCGCGGGTGCTCACGGCGGCGGGCTTTGCCGTCGTGGCTTGCGACGACCGCCCCGGCACACTGACCCCCGAATGGGTGCCCGGTGTCTACGACCGTCGTCTGGTCGACTACAAGAACCTGAGCAAGCAGTGCCCCATCGGCCCGCGTGACCTAGTGGTCGTCGCCACGGCGGGTCACAAGTCCGATATTGACGTGGTGATTCAGGCCATGCACGCCAAGCCCGCCTATCTGGGCTGTCTGGGTTCGCGCCGCAAGACGGCCTTTGTGCGCGCCCGCCTGGAGCAGGAGGGCTTTACGCAGGACCAGATCGACGAGCTGCACCTGCCGATCGGTGTCGCCATCGAGGCCGAGGACCCCGAGGAGATCGCCATCTCCATCGCTGCCGAGATGATCCACCTGCGCCGCACCAAGCTCGTCCCCCGCAAGCGCTAATCGCATCCCCATATATGAGTTGCGGTGAAATACGGACTGTTAAAGCCTGTTAAGCCGTCAAACAGTCCCTATTTCACCGCAACTGCTTTTTGGGACCCATTTGTGCGGGGGAGTTGTGGAGTTGTGCAGGCAGACGAGGTTTTTCTGGAAATACGCACCCAATGCGCGTATAGTACCGATTGTTTTGTCGGCTCCTGCTGCGTCGAGTCCAAACCGCAAAATGCCATGAGCGGCGCGGATGCAGCCAGGAGGCACGAGGACAACCCACCGTGGCCACGCCCCGTGCTTAAAACCCCAAGAAGGAGTGAACAATGGCAGAAGAGAAGTATGTGCCGCGTCTGAAGACCAAGTACAACAACGAGGTCAAGCAGCAGCTTCAGGACAAGTTCCAGTACGAGAACGTCATGATGATCCCCAAGTTTGAGAAGATCGTCGTGAACATGGGTGTCGGCGAGGCCGCTACCGATTCCAAGGCCATCGACGGTGCCGTGCGCGACCTGCGCGCCATCACCGGCCAGCAGCCGATGATCACCCGTGCCCGCAAGTCCATCGCTACCTTCCGCCTGCGCGCTGGTATGCCGATCGGCTGCAAGGTTACCCTGCGTGGCGACCGTATGTGGGAGTTCTTCGATCGTCTGACCTCCGTCGCGATCCCTCGTATCCGCGACTTCCGCGGCATCTCCGCCAAGAGCTTCGACGGCCGTGGTAACTTCTCCATGGGCGTCACCGAGCAGCTCATCTTCCCCGAGATCGACTTCGATTCCGTCGATCACCAGCGTGGTATGGACATCACTTTCGTGACCACCGCCAACACCGATGAGGAGGCCAAGGCCCTTCTGGACGCCTTCGGTTTCCCGTTCAAGAAATAGGTTCACCTGCCCTATAAGCGCCGTTCCCACAAGGGGGCGGCGTTTGGGGCGAACAATACTCTATGTGAGGAGGATATAAGTGGCTAAGACATCGATGATCGTCAAGTGCAATCGCAAGCAGAAGTTCTCTACTCGTGAGTACACGCGCTGCCAGCGCTGCGGCCGTCCGCACTCTGTGTACCGCAAGTTCGGCCTGTGCCGTGTCTGCTTCCGCGAGCTTGCACTCAAGGGCGAGCTTCCCGGCGTTAAGAAGGCCAGCTGGTAAGTCACTACCAGCGTTTCAAGCATCAGTTTGGAACAGGGAAAACGCGCTAAAAAGGCTTTGCCGTTAAGGGCGGCGAAGAACCAAGAGCACGTGTTCATCAAGAACGAAGGAGAATCTGTATGAACCTTACAGACCCGATCGCAGATATGCTTACGCGCATCCGTAACGCTAACTCTGTGAACAAGGCCACGGTCTCCATGCCGAGCAGCAAGAAGCTCGTCGAGATCGCTCGTGTTCTGCACGAGGAGGGCTACATCGAGGGCTACGATGTCGAGGACACCGTTCCCCAGAAGACTCTGCACATCACGCTTAAGTATGGTCCCAAGAAGGCTAAGGTCATCAACGGCATCCGCCGCATTTCCAAGCCGGGCCTGCGTAAGTACACCGGCGTTGCCGACATGCCCCGCGTCCGCGGTGGCCTTGGTACCGCCATTATTTCCACCAGCCATGGCGTCATGACCGACCGCGATGCTCGCAAGCACAACGTCGGCGGCGAGATCATCGCTTACGTCTGGTAATTCGCTCGGTAGGTAGAAGGAAAGGAGATCACCGTGTCTCGTATCGGTAATAAGCCTGTCCAGATTCCCGCCGGAGTCGAAGTGGCAGTCAACGGCAACAACGTTGTCGTCAAGGGCCCCAAGGGCCAGCTCGAGCTCGATGTCTTTGAGAAGCTCGCTATCAACGTCGAGGACAACGTCCTCACCGTTTCCCGTCCCGACGACGAGCGTGAGACCCGTGCCCGTCACGGCCTCACCCGCGCCCTCATCCACAACATGGTTGTTGGCGTTTCCGAGGGCTTCGAGAAGAAGCTCGAGCTCGCCGGCGTCGGTTACCGCGTGCAGCAGAAGGGCAAGAACCTCGAGTTCTCCCTGGGCTTCTCGCACCCCGTGATCGTCGAGGCTCCCGAGGGCATCACCTTCGAGGTTCCCGACAACACCCACGTGAACGTCAAGGGTATCAACAAGCAGCAGGTCGGTCAGATCGCCGCTGAGATCCGCGGCCATCGTCCTCCCGAGCCTTACAAGGGCAAGGGTATCCACTACGTTGGCGAGCACATCCGCCGCAAGCTGGGTAAGGCCGCCAAGTAGTCGTAACCGACTCACTCGCATAAGACCAGCACCCCGTCAGGTGCTGGCAAGATCAACCTTTTTAGGAGTTTACGTATGAACAAGCATAAGGCGAAGCTGGAAGGCCTCAAGCGTCGTCAGCGTCGTGTTCGCGGCAAGGTCTCGGGTACCTCCGAGCGTCCGCGTCTTCGCGTGACCCGTACTAACGCCAACATCTATGCCCAGATCATCGACGACAGCAAGGGCTCCAGCCTGACGCTTGTCTCTGCCTCGACCCTCGAGGCCGAGTTTAAGGGCACCCACACCTCGAACAAGGAGGCTGCGGAGAAGGTCGGTCAGCTCGTTGGCAAGCGTGCCATCGAGGCCGGCATCACCAAGGTCGCCTTCGATCGCGGTGGCCGTATCTACCATGGCCGCGTCAAGGCCCTCGCCGACGGTGCTCGTGCCGCCGGTCTCGAGTTCTAGGAGGTATGTAGCACATGGCTCGTAATCAGAAGCAGCAGCGCGAGGCCTCCGAGTTCGAGGAGCGCGTCGTTTACATCAACCGCGTGTCGAAGACCGTCAAGGGTGGTCGTCGCATGAGCCTCGTCGCTCTCGTCGTCGTTGGCGACGGCAAGGGCAACGTCGGCGTTGGCATGGGCAAGTCCGCTGAGGTGCCCCTGGCCATCTCCAAGGCGTCTCTCGATGCCAAGAAGAACATGTTCCACGTGCCGGTGACCGAGCAGGGCACCATCCCGCACGAGGTTCTCGGCCACTTTGGTGCCGGCCGCATCATCATCAAGCCCGCTGTCGAGGGTACCGGCGTTATCGCCGGCGGCGCTGTGCGTCCCCTCTTCGAGCTTGCTGGCATCAAGAACGTCCTGTCCAAGTCCCTCGGTACCGACAACGGCCTCAACATCATCAAGGCTGCCGTCGAGGGCCTCAAGGAGCTCTCCAGCCCTGAGGACGTCGCGGCTCGCCGTGGCCTGACGGTCTCCGAGATGTTCGTCGGTAAGGAGAACTAAGCATGGCTGACACCATCAAGATCAAGCAGGTCCGCAGCACCAACGGTTGCAAGCAGGACCAGGTCCGTACTGTCCGTGCCCTCGGTCTCCACAGGATCCGCGAGGTTCGCGAGATTGCTGACAACGAGTCCGTCCGCGGCATGATCTTCAAGGTCAAGCACCTTGTCGAGATTGTAGAGGAGTAGCAAATGCAGCTTCACGATCTTACTCCCGCGCCCGGTTCCACCAAGAACCGCAAGCGCGTCGGCCGTGGCAATTCTTCGGGTCACGGCACCACTTCTGGCCGCGGTCAGAAGGGCCAGGGCTCTCGCTCTGGCGGCACCAAGGGTGCCGGCTTCGAGGGCGGCCAGACTCCGCTGGCTATGCGCCTGCCCAAGCTTCCGGGCTTCCGCAACCCCCGTCGTATCGAGTACACCGCTGTTAACGTTGAGCGTCTCGAGCGTAAGTTCGAGGACGGCGCTGTAATCGACGGTGCCGCTCTTAAGGCCGCTCGCATCACCAAGAGCGAGTTCGAGCCCGTCAAGGTGCTCGGCAATGGTGAGCTCACCAAGAAGTTCACGGTCAAGGTCGACAAGGTCAGCGCTTCTGCGCAGGCCAAGATCGAGGCCGCCGGCGGAAAGGTCGAGCTGCCGTGCTAAATGGTCTTAAGAATGCTTTCCGCATCAAAGAATTGCGCGAAAAGATTCTTTTTACCATAGCTATGCTCGTCGTGTACCGCATTGGTGCGCACGTTCCTGTGCCCGGCATTCCCTTCCAGGGGATGCTGGGCCTTTTCTCGACCGATAACAATTCGGTCGCCGCAGGTGCTATGGCCCTCCTGAATCTTTTCTCTGGCGGCGCGTTGAGCTATGTGTCGGTGTTTTCGCTGGGCATCATGCCTTACATCACCAGCTCGATCATCCTCCAGATGCTCCAGGCCGTCGTGCCTTCCCTGCATGAGCTTGCCCGCGAGGGCGAGGTCGGTCAGACCAAGATTACGCAGTATTCGCGTTACCTCACCCTGGCTCTGGCAATCCTCAACTCCGTGGGTTACCTCTTCCTCTTTAAGAGCTTCGGCATCAGCTTCAATGGCGCCGGCGCTCCCGAGATCATCTTCGACCTCATGATCGTCGGTACGCTCACCGCAGGCGCTATGCTGATCATGTGGATTGGTGAGCTCATCACCCAGCGCGGTATCGGCAATGGCATGTCGCTGATCATCTTTGCGAACATCATCGCCGGTCTGCCGCAGGCGATTTTCTCCAGCACCGAGGGCAATGCCGGTGGCATCATCACCATGGTGATCATCTGCGCCATCATCCTGCTGGTTATCCCGCTGATTGTTTTCCTTGAGCGCGGCCAGCGCCGCATTCCGGTCTCCTACGCTAAGCGCGTCGTGGGCCGTCGCATGATGGGTGGCCAGACCACCTACCTGCCCATCAAGGTTAACACCGCGGGTGTCGTGCCGATCATCTTCGCTTCGGCGCTGCTGTACTTCCCGGCTCAGATTGCTGTGTTCTTCCCCGGCATCGGCTGGATTCAGGCAGTTGCCTCTGCGCTTTCGACCGGTTGGCTCAACTGGGTGCTTAACGTTGTCCTCATCGTGTTCTTCGCGTACTTCTACACCTCCATGGTGTTCAACCCCGATGACACGGCCGACAACCTTAAGAAGCAGGGTGGCTTTATTCCGGGCGTCCGTCCGGGTAGGGCTACCGCGGCCTACATCAAGAACGCGCTCAACAAGATCACGCTTCCCAGCGCTGTCTTTTTGGCGCTCATCGCCATCGTGCCTTCGATCATCTTCTCCTTCACGGGTAACCATCTGATCCAGGCATTTGGCGGCACGTCCATCCTCATCATGGTCGGCGTCGTGCTCGACACGGTCGATAAGCTCGAAGGCCAGATCAAGATGTATGATTACGATGGATTCTTTAAATAGGCTAGAGGAGGATTGCTCATGAACCTCGTATTGCTCGGAGCTCCGGGTGCCGGTAAGGGCACCGTCGCACAGGAGCTCGTCGCCGAGTTTGGCGTCGCTCACATTTCCACGGGCGACCTGCTGCGTGCTGCCGTCAAGGGTGGCACCGAGCTTGGTATTCAGGCTAAGAAGTACATGGACGCTGGCGAGCTCGTTCCCGACCAGCTCGTGATCGACCTTGTCAAGGAGCGCCTTGCTGCCGATGACGCCCAGCAGGGCTTCATCCTCGACGGCTTCCCGCGCAACACCGCGCAGGCTGTGACGCTCGATTCCGAGCTCTCCGCCATGGGTCGCGAGATCGACTGCGCCCTTCTGGTCGACGTGGCCCCCGAGGTCATCATCGATCGTCTGTCTTCGCGTCGCACTTGCCGCGCCTGCGGTTACACCGGCACCGCTGCCGATGCTACCTGCCCCAAGTGCGCCGGCGAGATGTATCAGCGCGACGACGACAAGCCCGAGACCATCAAGAACCGTCTCGACGTCTACGAGAAGTCCACGAGCCCGCTCGTCGACTACTATCGTGGCCAGGGTCTGCTCAAGTCGGTCAACGGTGACCAGGCCCGCGAGACCGTGTACGGGGATGTCAAAGAGGCTCTCGGTCTATGATCAAGATTAAGTCTGCAACGCAAATCGAGCAGATGAAGAAGGCAGGAGCGCTATCTAAGATGGCGCTCCGCCACGTTGGAGCCATGGTGCGCCCTGGTGTTTCGACCTTTGAGCTCGATCAGCTCGCGGAGCAGATTATCCGTATGCATGGCGGCACCCCGGCCTTTAAGGGTTACGGCGGGTTCCCCGGTACCATTTGCGCATCGATTAACGATGCCGTGGTCCACGGTATTCCCAACCCCGACATGATCCTGCGCGATGGCGATATCATCTCCATCGATACGGGAGCTGTCGTTGACGGTTGGGTCGGCGATAACGCTTGGACGTTTTTTGTCGGCACACCCACGCCCGAGGCCAAGGCCCTGTGCGAGGTTACGCGCGATTGCCTTAAGGCTGCCATCGAGCAGGCTGTCCCCGGTAACCATATCGGGGATGTTGGTTATGCCGTTCAGTCTCTCGCCGAGTCTCACGGCTATGGCGTTCTTCGTGACTATGTTGGCCATGGCATTGGCCGCGTGATGCACGAGGACCCCAACGTTCCTAACTATGGAAAGAAGGGGAGGGGCGTTCGCCTCCAGGCCGGCATGGTCATTGCCATCGAGCCGATGGTTACGATGGGTTCCAACCATGTGAGCACGGGCTCCGACGGTTGGATTGTTACGACCAACGACCACCTGCCCGCCGCGCACTACGAGAACACCGTCGCCATTACCAATGACGGTCCGGTGATTCTCACCACGGATGCCCAAGGTGCTTGGTGTTCCTTGCAGGGCGGTGAAATGTAGGGCTTGCGTCAAATGCACGCCTTAACATTTCAAATGTAACAAGTTCCGCTTAGTTGTGGAGCCATTACGAAGATACTACGATACGTGCATGCGTATTGTAGAATACTCAATCGCTGTCGTTTTCTAGAGAAAGATGATTGCTTGTGAAGAAGGAAGACGCAATTGAGCTCGAGGGTACGGTAAAGGAACCGCTGCCCAACGCCATGTTTAAGGTCGAGCTCGAGAACGGTCATTCGGTTCTGTGCAACATTTCTGGCAAGATCCGAATGAATTACATCCGTATTCTCCCCGGTGACAGGGTTGTCGTGGAGCTTTCCCCGTACGACCTGACCCGCGGCCGCATCACCTATCGCTACAAATAGCGGCACGCATACACGCACTCCATTTCCGGCTGCAGGCTTAGCTCAACCTACGGTCGGATTGTGTGTGAAGACCAGCCATAGTTTTAAACGCCTGCGGCTGGGCGAGTAGATAGTAGGGAAGTAGTTTGAGCGCTACCGAAAGGAAGAACGATGAAGGTACGTCCTTCGGTCAAGAAGATGTGCGATAAGTGCAAAATCATTAGGCGCCATGGCAAGGTCCTCGTCATTTGCGAGAACCCCCGTCATAAGCAGCGTCAGGGTTAAGAGAGGAGACTACGTTGGCCCGTATTAATGGTGTCGACCTCCCGCGTGAGAAGCGCGTTGAGATCGGTCTGACCTACATTTACGGCATCGGCCGCACCACTGCGACGAAGATCTGCGTCGAGTGCAACGTTAACGTGGATACGCGTGTTAAGGACCTCACCGAGGATGAGGTTAACGCCATCCGTGATTATATCGATAAGAACCAGATCATGGTTGAGGGCGACCTCCGCCGTGAGCGCAACCAGAACGTCAAGCGCCTTATGGACATCGGCTGCAACCGCGGCCTTCGTCACCGCAAGGGCCTCCCGGTCCGCGGCCAGCGCACCCACACTAACGCTCGTACCCGCAAGGGCCCGAAGCGTCAGATCGGTGCTAAGAAGAAGAAATAAGGAGCGCTAGATAGATGGCTACTGCTAAGAAGAACGTTCGCGCTGCCCGTCTGAAGCGCGCGGACCGTAAGAACATTTCCGTGGGCCAGGCTCACATTCGTTCTACGTTCAACAACACGATCGTTTCGATCACCGATCCCCAGGGCAACGTCATTTCCTGGAAGTCGGCTGGCCAGGTGGGCTTCAAGGGCTCCCGTAAGTCCACGCCGTTCGCTGCCCAGATGGCTGCCGAGGCTGCTGCCAAGCAGGCCATGGAGCACGGTATGAAGAAGGTTTCCGTCTTCGTCAAGGGCCCCGGCTCCGGTCGTGAGACCGCCATTCGCTCCCTCCAGGCTGCTGGCCTCGAGGTCTCGAGCATCCAGGACAAGACCCCCATTCCGCACAACGGCTGCCGCCCCAAGAAGCGTCGCCGCGTGTAACTGAAAGGATCGTATCAATATGGCAATCGACAGGACTCCTGTTCTTAAGCGCTGCCGTCAGCTCGGGATCGATCCCGCTGAGCTCGGTTACAGCAGCAAGAAGGAATCTATCCGTCAGCCCAAGCGCCGTCGCAAGGAATCTGAGTACGGCATGCAGCTGCGCGAGAAGCAGAAGGTCAAGTTCATCTATGGCGTTCTGGAGAAGCAGTTCCACGGCTACTTCAACAAGGCCCGTAAGATGAACGGCGTCACCGGTGAGAACCTCATGATCATCCTTGAGTCTCGCCTTGACAACGTCGTCTTCCGTCTTGGCTTCGCCCGCACCCGCAAAGAGGCTCGTCAGTCCGTCCGTCACGGTCACTTCACCGTGAACGGCAAGCGCGTGGATATTCCGTCCTACCGCGTCAAGGCCGGCGACGTCGTCGCTGTCGGCGAGAAGTTCCGTGACCTCCTCCCCATCAAGGAGGCTCTGATTTCCTCCGAGCGCTTTGAGGTCCCTGGCTGGCTCGAGGTCGATATCGAGAAGCTGTCTGGTAACGTGCTCGCTCTGCCGACGCGTGAGCAGATCAGCGGTGATATCAACGAGCAGCTCATCGTCGAGCTCTACTCTAAGTAGTCCATCCGGGCTGCTGAGGCTGGAGGTAATACATGTCAGAATTCATTAGGCCTCAGGTTCAGGTCGAAGAGATCAACGAGACGTCTGCTCGTGTCTCCGTCGAGCCGCTCGAGCGTGGCTACGGCGATACGCTGGGTAACTCCCTTCGTCGCGTACTTCTGTCCTCGCTCGAGGGTGCCGCCGTCGAGGCTATTCAGATCGATGGTGCACAGCACGAGTTCATGACCATCCCTAACATGGTCGAGGATGTCACCGACATCGTCCTGAATGTCAAGGGTCTTGTCTTCAGGGCTCTCGGCACGACCGACGAGGCGACCGCCACCATTTCTGTTGACGGCCCCTGCGAGGTCACCGGTGCGGACTTCTTTATTCCGTCCGAGTTTGAGCTGGTCAACCCCGAGCAGCACATCGCTACGCTTACCGAGGGTGGCCATCTCACCATGAGCATGCGCATCGGCTATGGCCGCGGCTATGTCTCTGGCGAGGCTAACAAGCGCGACAACGATCCCATCGGTGTGATCCACGTCGACTCGCTATACTCGCCGGTGTCCCGTTGCGCCAAGCTCGTTGAGGCTTGCCGTGTCGGTCAGCACACCGACTACGACCGCCTTGTCCTCGAGATCGAGACCAACGGCTCCATCGCTCCGCGCGACGCCGTGGTCCAGGCTGCCAATATCATCAACCAGCATATGGCTGCCTTTATGAACCTTGCCGAGACCCCCGAGGTCGAGGAGGAGGCTTCGATCTTCGCTCCCGAGGTCACCAACGACAACGCCGAGCTGGACAAGCAGATCGAGGATCTGGACCTTTCCGTCCGTTCCTACAACTGCCTTAAGCGCGCCAGCATTCACTCGGTCCGTCAGCTCGTTGAGTTCTCGGAGAACGATCTGCTTAACATCCGTAACTTCGGTGTTAAGTCGATCGAGGAAGTGAAGGACAAGCTTGAGTCCATGGGCCTGAGCCTGAAGGCTTAATGCTTCGCATATTTGAGGAGAAACTAGACCATGC
Source organism: uncultured Collinsella sp. (assembly GCA_900542275.1). Classification (GTDB taxonomy): domain Bacteria; phylum Actinomycetota; class Coriobacteriia; order Coriobacteriales; family Coriobacteriaceae; genus Collinsella. The sequence goes on along the minus strand of UQMW01000005.1, from coordinate 47,615 downwards.
GTCACAACGTTAAGAAGGGCCTGAAGCTCGGCACCGATGCGAGCCACACCAAGGCCATGAAGAAGAGCCTGGCCAAGGCCCTCTTCGAGAACGACCGCATCAAGACCACCGAGACCCGCGCTAAGGCGCTGCGTTCGGTCGTCGATCCGATCATCACCTGGGCCAAGAAGGGCGACCTGCACTCTCGTCGTCTGGCCATCGCCAAGCTCGGCGATAAGCAGCTCGTTGCCGAGATCTTCGACAAGGCTGCCCAGGGCATGTGGCAGGACCGCAACGGCGGTTACACCCGCATCATGAAGCTCGGCAACCGTAAGGGCGACAACGCTCCTATCGTTATCATGGAGCTCGTCACCGAGCCTTGCACGCCTAAGGCCAAGAAGGCTGCTCCGGCCCCCAAGAAGGCCGCTGCTCCCAAGAAGGTCGAGGCCGTCGAGGAGGCTCCTGCTGAGGAGACCGCTGAGTAGACAATCCGTCTGCATAGGCTATATTCGAGGGGTACGTTCGCGTACCCCTCTTTTTTTGTCGCGATACCGTTGATTGTTTGTTGGGAGCGCCCATGACCGCGCCGTCTGATTTCAATTCGATTCCTGAGCTCGATGCCACGCTTGTATTCTGTGTTGCCTATGATGGCTCGTCCTATAGCGGATTTGCCGAGCAGCCGGGCCAGACGACCGTTGCGGGCGAGTTGCGCCGCGCTATCGAGACGCTGCTGCGCCGCCCGATCGATCTGACGTGTGCGGGTCGTACCGATGCCGGCGTGCATGCGGTGGCCCAGTACATTAGCGTGCCCGTAACGGACGCTGAGCTTGCTCTGACGCGCCGTAGGTGGCTGAGGGCTATGGATGCCCTCCTGCCCAAAGATATCGCCATAAACGAGGTCTACAAGGCCCGTAGGGGCTTTTCTGCCCGCTTTGACGCGCGGTCACGTACGTATACATACCGTATTGCCGATCGCGATGCGCGCCCCGTGCTCTCGCGCGGTGCGGTGTGGTGGCATCGCTATCCCCTCGACGTCGATGCGATGGCGGCCGCCTGCCCTGCGCTTTTGGGCGAGCAGGACTTTAAGAGCTTTTGCAAGGTTGCCTCTGCTGTGGGCAAGCCCACGCACCGCTGCGTGATGCGTGCGGAGTTTGGCCACGAGGTCGCTTTTGGCGAGGATATCCTGACCTTCACTATCGAGGGCAATGCGTTTTTGCACTCGATGGTGCGTACCATTGTAGGAACGCTCGTGGAGATTGGCATGCATCGTCGCGATCCCCAGTGGATGCGCGAGGTTATTGACGCCCGTGACCGAACCGCTGCGGGTCCCACGGCGCCTGCCTGCGGCCTTACGTTTATGGGTGTGGATTACGGCCCCGACGAGCTTGTCGTTCTCGACTAGGGGAGTGCTCGACGTGTCGTGCGTCGACACCTGTCATCTGTGGGCTGCTCGTGTGCAACATCTGTTCTTGGCGTGCAATGCAACCGGTGTCTCATTGCTTTTATTGCCGGGGTGTACCATGAACCACGGTTTGATTCATTGCTGTCGAGAGGACGGATAATTTGGTTCGACGTGGCTCGCATCCGCGACTTTCGGTGATCCTTGTGGTAGAAGGTTCGCCCAGCTATGCGATGCGTGCGCTCGAGAGTATCCAGAACCAAGACCTCTACGATTTGCAGATTGTCGTTGTCTGTCGCGATACTGCGCCCGGTGTGCGCCATTCGCTTCAAGTTGCTGCCGACAGGGACATCCATATTGATTTGATTGACGTCGAGGACGCGAAGCGCGGCGCTTGTCTTCGTGCCGGTTTTGATGCCTCGCGCGGCTCTCAAATCATCGCCATGAACGCCGATGAGTGGTTTGGTCCGCAGTCCCTTTCCAAGATGGTCGATATCGCGTGCGATACTGCGGCAGACATAGTGTTCCCCACGGTGTCGCTCGACCGCTATGATGCACATCGAGAGCGCCATTCGCGTGTCTTGGATGCTGCCTCTATTGTCATTGAAGACAAGTCTTCGATGGTGGCCGGGCTGCCTCAGTTGATTTTAGGCGGCTTGGTTGCTCAAGTCTCTGGCGTGATGTACAGCCGTCCACTGTTTGAGGCATGTCTTTTGTGCGATAAGACGTTTCGCACGGTTGGGTTTATGGCGTGCGCGCTCTCGCAGGCACAGCGCGTCTCCGGATGCGGCGACGCTTGTTTCCACGCGGCGGCGCCTAAGCTTACAGATGCCTTTGATCCCACCATGTATGCCAAGGTATCCGATGACACCCGGGCGCTCGACGAGCTTGCGGACTCACTCTCGGAAGCAGATAGCGGTGGTCGGCTCAAGCTGGCAAGCCAAAAGTTCTACTTTGCCGGACTGGTCGCCTGCATCGAGAATTTGTGTCTGAGCCCGCATGGAGTGTCGTCAATCGAGCGTTCCGCCCGCATGCGTGATATGCTCGAGGCGCCTCGAACCCGTCAGATGGTCGCCGCGCTCAAGGACAACCATCGGGGACTGGGCCTGTTGTTTGGGCCGATCGCCAGCGCTAAGCCCGCGCGCTGCGTGATGTGTACGCATCTGGCAGCTTTTCTTAACCGGACGGGCGCAAAAACCGCCTAAACGGCTCATTTCGAAACAAATTTGCATAGAATTGTTTCGAAATGCGTTCTTATACACAAAAGCCTTCAAATAGCGTTAAACTATTCAATCACTGATTGATTGTCTCCGCCATCTTTTGGAGAGAGGGTTTGTATGGCTAAAAAACGCAATGGGCGCCAGGATGCCATTAGAGATATTGTGCGCAATAAGGACGTCCGCACGCAGCGCGTGCTGGTCGATGAGCTCCGAGCTATGGGCTTTGATTGCACGCAGGCGACTGTCTCTCGCGATATTGCCGATATGGGGCTGCGTAAGCTCCCTGAGGGCATCTATGTTCTGGCAGAGGACCTGCACCTGCAGCGTATGGTTTCCGAGCTCGTAACGGGCGTTCTGCGCACCGATAATCTGGTTATGATCAAGGCTCAGCCTGGCACGGCTTCCGGCATCGCCGCCGCTGTTGATGCGGCAGAGCTGCCCGATGTGCTTGGCTCGCTTGCCGGCAACGATACGATTTTGGTTATTGCCCAGACGGCCGAGGACGGCGAGCGTCTTGAGGCGCTGATCAATAAGCTGAGCAATTCTCGCAAGTAGGCGTGCGGGTCGTGCGCTCGGCACTGCGTGCGCTGACATAGCGGCTTGTAAGGGGTATCGACGTTGGTCGGTACCCCCTTTTTTGTCTGCCGGTATAAAGACCGCCCATCAGGTCGCTTCAAACTAAAAGGCCCCCGAGCAGTTCAATAGGCTGCTCGGGGGCCTTGTTGCTTATGGCCGGATGATTTCTAGCCGACCGTATCGTCAGGCGTGGGTGAGGGGTCGGGAGTGGGCGTAGGCGTAGGCGTAGGCGTAGGCGTAGGCGTAGGCGTGCCGCCATCGCCGCCGGTCGAACCACCAGTGGAGCCGCCCGTCGAGCCACCGGTCGTACCGGTGCCGCCGGTGGTGTCGCCGCCCGTGGTCTCGGTGGTCGTGGTCGTCGTGGTAGTCGTCGTGGTGGTTTCCTCTTCGTCCTCGTTCTCGTCCTTGTCGTCGTTCTCCGTCTTCTTGGTGTTGTTGGTGCCGTAGAACTTCCAGACGCTGTTGTTCTTGTAGGTGGGCGCCGTTCCGGTCGCAAACTCCTCGCGCTCGGTACCGGTCAGAACGGTGTTCATAAACCGCTTAAAGACAGGCAGGTTGGTGCTGTCGCCCAGCAGGTCCGTGCCGTACTTTTGGATGGGGATCTCGCCCGCGGAATAGCCGGTCCACAGGGCGCACGCCAGCTGCGGGGTATAGCCGCAGAACCAAAGGTTGGTGGTGTTGTCGGTGGTGCCCGTCTTGCCGGCATAGGGCTGGTTGACACTCAAGGCGCCGGCAGCACCCGTACCGCTGCCCTTCATGACGCCGGACAGAACATCGGTGACCGCGGCGGCCTCGCCCTCGGTAAGCACCTGTGAGGGATTGTCGGTGTGCTGGTACAGCACCGAACCGGTACGAGAATCAATCTCGGTGATGGCGATCGGCTGGCGATAGTAGCCGCCGTTGGCAAACGTCGCGTAGGCGGCGGCCATCTCGAGTGGCGAGATCGAGCCGGTGCCGAGCGTCATGACGGGAACGTCCTCGATGTTGTCCTGGGCGGGGTCGATGCCGAGCTTTTTGACGAGCGAGATGATCTTGCTGTTGCCGACGGCTTCCGCCACCTGGATGTAGCCGGTGTTGGAGGAGTATGCCGTCGCCTGCTTAAGCGTGATGTTGCCGTAGCTCTGGTTGGCGTAATTTTGGACCTCGGTCGTGGTGCCCTTGGCCTTGAGCGGCGAGTTGCAGTTGAGGGTGACGTTGGGGTTCATGCCGTTTTGGATGGCAGTTGCCAGCGTAAAGGCCTTAAAGGTGGAGCCGACGGGACGCTTGGCCGTGGCATGGTTTACGTGGTTCTCGTCGGCGTTGTAGTCGTAGCCGCCCACCATGCACTTGATGTAGCCGGTCTTGGGGTCGACGACGACCATGCCCATGTCCAGGCCGTCAAGCGAGAGCGTGTCGAGCTGCTCGCGGACGGCATTCTCTGCCACCTGCTGCATCGTGGGGTCGATGGTGGTCTTGACGGTTAGGCCGCCCTTAAAGAGCACGTCGGTCGAGAACTCCTGCTCCAGCAGCTGCTTGACGTAGGAGACAAAGTAGGGCTGCGAGTATACGTCGACGCCGCTGCCCGAGATTTCGGTCACATTGAGGGTGATGGGTTCGGCCTGTGCGGCATCGTGCTCCTCCTGGGTGATGTGGCCCAGGCGCAACATGTTGTCGAGGACCTTGTTGCGACGGGACAGCGCCAGGTCGGGGTTGACCGTGGGGTCGTACTGCGAGGGCGAGTTGGGAAGGCCGATCAACAGCGCGGCCTCGCTCAGGGTGAGGTCGGCGGCGCTCTTGGACAGATAGGTCTCGGCGGCGGCCTCGATACCGTAGGCGCCGTGGCCGTAATAGATGGTGTTGAGGTACATCATGAGGATCTCGTCTTTGGAGTACATGTCCTCCATCTTGATGGCGATGTAGGCCTCGCGCACCTTACGCTCGATGGTCGAGTCGAACTGCTCCTCCTGCAGGATGGTGTTGCGCACAAGCTGCTGGGTGATCGTCGAGGCGCCTTCGTGTCCGCCGCCGAGGGTTGCCACCGCAGCACGCGCGATACCCCACAGGTCGATACCGCCGTGCTCGTAGAAGCGCTCGTCCTCGACGTCAACGGTGCCTTGCAGCACGTAGGGGGAGACCTCGTCCTTGGTGATAGACTTGCGGTTTTGCGTGTAGAAGCTCGCGATCTTGTTGCCGTTGCAGTCGACGATCTCGGTGGGCTCGCTCACCAGATACGCGTTGGCGTCGGTGTAGTCGGGCAGATCGGACAGCCAGCGGTTGACGTTGCCGACCATGCCGATGCCAAATGCCACGCCCGCAATCAGCAGAAAGCCCAAAAACGAGAGCAGGATTATGGGCAGAGCATGCGTCTTTGAACGGCTGCGTCCCTGTCGTTGGCGAGGACCCATATATTGACCTCCAGGTATGTCGTGCCGGACGGCGGATGTGCCGTCGGGGCAGGATGGACATAAGTTATTACACGATAAACCAAACGGGGCGCGCGAGGCCTCGTGTATGCTGGAAGACGGCATTTTTCAGAGTGAATGCATACCTTGGTAAGGAGTTTGTCGATGGCGATTCGGACGATGGGGCCGAGCGGACAATACGAGACTGGATTGGATGCTGCCGGTGCGGCGCTACCCGAGCTGCTGGCGCCGGCGGGCGGGCTCGACCAGATGCTTGCGGCCATCGCCGCGGGTGCCGATGCCATCTATGCGGGGTTGGGCGGCTTTAACGCCCGTGTGAGCGCCCATGGCTTTACGGATGATGAGTTTGCGCGCGGCTGCGCCGTGGCGCATGCCCATGGCGTGCGTGTGTACGTAACGCTCAACGTGTTCGTGTTTGACGATGAGTTGTCCGACGCGGTGGCGTTGGGAGCTCATGCACTGGAGCTGGGCGCCGATGCTCTGATTGTGGCCGATGCCGGGTTGGCCCGCGCGCTGAGCGCGGCGATTCCCGGGGTCGAGATTCACCTGTCTACGCAGGCGGGCGTTCATAGCGAAGGCGCCGTGCAGCTTGCCGCCGATGAGCTGGGGGTCGAGCGCGTGACGACGGCACGCGAGCTGACGGTCGACGAGATTGCGGCGCTATGTGCCACGGGCGTGCCCATCGAGGTATTCTGCCACGGTGCGATTTGCATCGGCTATTCGGGGGCGTGCGAGTTCTCGGCCTTGCGGCGTGGGCGCTCGGCGATGCGCGGCGACTGCACGCAGCCGTGCCGTCTGGCGTACGACCTAATGGACGAGGCGGGGCAGAGTGTTGTTGCCGTCGAGGGAGACCGCCTGCTTTGTCCGCGTGACTATCTGGGTATCGCGCACCTGCCCGAGCTTGTTGCCACCGGCGTGGCATCGCTCAAGATCGAGGGACGCATGAAGAATCCCGATTACGTATTCAACGTGGTGAGGGTGTGGCGTCGGGCACTCGATATGCTGTGCGACGGCGCGTGGGACCCCGGTACCGTGGAAGAGCTTGAACGCGAGCTGGGAAGGTCGTTTAACCGTGGGTTTACCGATGCTTACCTGCGGGGTCGTTCGGGTGCCGAGCTCATGAGCTTTGAGCGCGCGATCAACCAGGGCGTGCGCGTGGGCCACTTGGTGGCGGTGGGTCACGAAGAGGTGACGGTTGAGCTTGATGCCGCCGTGGCGGCGGGCGATACGCTCGAAATCCGATTTTACCCGGGTGCCGACGCGCGTCCCGATGTGCCCAAGCGCTGGCCGCAGGTGCCCTGCCCGGTGGATGCCGCAGCGGGGAAGCGCGTCGTCGTGCATTGCAAGCGTAAGGTGGACGCGGGCTGCGAGGTGTACCTGATTCGCAGTGCCGGCGTGCTGGGGCAAACGGCAACGGTGTTGGAGCGCATGCGGGCCGAGGCAGATGCGATTGCGCCCGTTGCACGTGCCGTTGAGGTACTGCCCTTTGAGGACGTTGCGGTGGATGGCGGTGCGTCGACGGAGTTGGTGGAGTGCACGGCTCCCGCTCGCATGGTTTTTGCTTGGCAGCTGATGGATGTGGGTCCGCGCGATGAGCGAGATCTGTCCGATACAACGGTGGTGCTCGACGAAGTGTGCCGCGCGGGCGACGCCGAGCGGACTCGGGCGCTTATGCAGCGTGCCGGGCGCGTCGTCTGCCGCAATCTGGGACAAGTGGCGATGGCCCGCGAGCTGGGCACAACGTTTGACGTGGCGGCGCCGGTGTTCTGTGCCAATCGGGCCACGCTTACCTGGCTGCGCGGACTCGGTGCGGGGCGGGTGTGCTTGTCGGCCGAGTTGCTCGGCAATGATGCGGAGCGTGTTGCCGAGCTTGCCGCTTGCCCCGGTGTCTTGGGGCCTGTCGATGCCGACCGTCCTGAGCTCATGGTGTGCGAGCACTGCTTGCTGACTGCCGAGGGCGCCTGCGCCACGGATGCAACGGGGCAGGTCCGTTGCCGTGACTGCTCGCGCCGTCAGCAGGCGCGCTTTTTGGTCGAACGTGACGGCACGCGTTTGCCGGTCGTTATCGACGCGTGCGGCAGGACGAGGATTTTCCTGTCGTAGGTGCCGCGTCGCGCTGTTTTGGTTATTATTAGTGGGTTTATGAACTTCCAGCACCGCCGTATCCGGTGAGGGTGCTATAGCAAAAGGAGGATACCCAATGCTGTCTGTTGACGAGCAAATGCGTATCATCACCTCGGGTGCAGCGCAGATCGTCCCCGAGGCCGACCTTCGCAAGAAGCTTGAGAAGGGCGAGCCCCTCAACATCAAGCTCGGCGTCGATCCCACCAGCCCCGACCTGCACCTGGGCCATGCCGTGCCCCTGCGCAAGATGCGTCAGTTCCAGGACCTGGGCCACAACGTCACCCTTATCATCGGCAACGGCACTGCGCTGATCGGCGACCCCTCGGGCAAGAACTCCACCCGCCCGCAGCTTTCGCAGGAGCAGATCGAGGCCAACGCCGAGACCTACGTGAGCCAGGCCATGAAGATCCTGGACCCCGAGAAGACCACCATCGTGCACAACGGCGACTGGATCCTTTCGATGGACCTGGCCGGCCTGCTGCAGGTGTGCTCCAAGTTCACCGTCGCCCGCATCCTTGAGCGCGACGACTTTACCAAGCGCTACCAGTCCCAGACGCCGATTGCCCTGCACGAGTTTCTGTACCCCGTGATGCAGGCCTTCGACTCCGTTCAGATCAAGGCCGACGTCGAGATGGGCGGCACCGACCAGCTCTTCAACCTGCTCGCCGGCCGCGAGCTCATGGAGAAGATGGGCATGGAGCCGCAGATTGCGCTTACCATGCCGCTGCTCGAGGGCACCGACGGCGTGCGCAAGATGTCCAAGTCCTATGGCAACTACATCGGCCTGACCGACGCTCCCAAGGATATGTTCGGCAAGACCATGTCCATCCCCGACGAGATGATCGGCAAGTACTATCGTCTGGCCAGCTCGCTCGCCCCGGCCGAGGTCGACAAGATCGATGCCGCCCTGGCCGATGGCTCCGCCGACCCCTACGAGCTCAAGCGCGCTCTAGGCCGCGACCTGTGCGACACCTACCACGGTGCCGGCGCCGGCGACGAGGCTCAGGCCGAGTTCGACCGTGTGTTCAAGGAGGGCCAGCTTGCCGACTTCCCCGAGAAGCACGTTGAGCTGACCGTCAACGACGAGGGCCAGATTTACCTCGCTGGCCTGCTCAAGGACCTGGGCCTTTCGGCCAGCGCCGGTCAGGCCCGCCGCGACATCGACGGCGGCGGCGTCAAGATCAACGGCAAGGCTGTGGCTCCCAAGAGCTACAACATCGACCCGAGCGCCCTCAAGCTGGGCGACACCCTCTCCGTGGGCAAGCGCAAGGGCTTTAAGTTAGTCTAACGAGCGAGTTGACCTCACAAGTGCAATAAGGCCGCAGCCGGGAATCCCGACTGCGGCCTTTTTGGTTACGACGATCCCTTGGGGACGGAGGGATCATTTGGCGGTGCCGTTAAGCGGAAGGGGTGTTAGCGGGACTTTCTTTTGGGCATACAATGGCTATTGGCTTGCTGCGGTGAAGGTCTGTCCGCTCCGCAGCTGTTTTCTACGGTTAAAGGAGTATGTATGTCCGTTGAGGTCATGAGGTCTGTGATCGAGGCCGCTGAGGGTCGCGTGCCCGTCGACACGCTGTTTACCAATGCGCAGATTGTCGACGTGTACGGTCAGCGCGTGGCGCCCGGTAGCGTTGCCGTCAAGGACGGTCTGATCGTCGGCGTGCTCTACGACGGTCGCGACGATGCCGCCGGTACCTATGAGGCTGCCGAGGTTATCGACTGCCAGGGTCGCTATCTCGCCCCCGGCTTTATCGACGGACATCTGCACATTGAGTCCTCGAACATCCGCCCCGCCGAGTATGCGCGCATGGCGGCGACGCGCGGTACTACCACCGCCATTGCCGACAGCCACGAGATCGCCAACGTGGCGGGCCTGGACGGCCTGCACTTTATGATCGAGGACGGTCGCCGCGCGCCCATTTCCATCAAGTACATGATGCCCTCGTGCGTGCCCGCGCTGCCCGATGAGCAAGCGGGCGCTGTGATTACCGCCGCTGACATGCAGGCGTTTTTTGCCGAGCATCCGGGCGATGTCTTTGGTCTGGGCGAAATGATGAACCTGCCGGGTGTCTTTATGGCCGACCCCGAGACCTGTGCTCGCATCGATGCTGCCAACCAGACGCCGTCCAAGCAGGTCGACGGCCATGCACCGCTCATTGCCGGCAAGGACCTTAATGCCTATGCCGCGGCGGGCATTATCGCCGATCACGAGTCGACGATTCCCGAGGAGGCGCTCGATAAACTGTCTCGTGGCATGTACGTGATGCTGCGCGAGGGCACGTGCAGCCATGACCTGGCCAATCTGTCGCCGATGCTGCTGGAGAACCCCGCGCGCGCCCGCCGCTGCTGCTTTGCGACTGACGACCGCGCCCCTTCCGATGCGCTTGCGACTGGCATGATCGACAATGCCTGCCGCGTGGCGATTGAGGCCGGTATCGACCCCGTGGTCGCTATCTCTATGGCGTCCCTCTCCACGGCCGAGGCGTTTGGCCTGGATCACGGCTGCCGCGACTCGCACGAGCTGCGTGGTGCGATTGCCCCGGGCAAGCGTGCCGACCTGCTGGTGCTCAATGACCTGACGTTTGCTACGGCTCCGCATCGAGTATATGCCGCCGGTGCTCTGGTGGCGCAGGACGGCACCTTTGTGGGCGAGATCGCACCCGAGATGGCCGAGGTTGCGGCCCTTGCCGATGAGCTGCGCGCCTCCGTTAAGCTGCCGAAGCTTTCGCTCGACGTGTTCGACTATGCCTTTAAGCCGGGCGAGGCCGTTATCGATGTCATCCCGGGTATGGCTATCACGGGTATGGCTCGCCCCGAGAGCGCCGAGGGCCTGCGCCGCATTATGCTGATCGAGCGCCACGGCCGCGGCGTGTCGCTGCAGGCCGAGGGCGCCGACGGTGACGGCCCCGCGGGTCTGGGCTTGGTTGGCAAGCATATAGGTCGCGGCTGGGTGCGCGGCTTTACCATCACGGGTGGCGCCATTGCCTCCACGATTGGCCACGACTCGCACAACGTGTGCGTGGTGGGCGACAATGCGGCGGATATGATGGCTGCCGTTGAGGCCGTGGGCCAGGGCGGCCACGTGCTGGTGCGCAACGGCGAGGTCGTGGCGCGCATTCCGCTGGCGCTCGGTGGCCTTATGAGCGAGGGCACGGCCGAGGATGTCGCCGCGCAGCACGACGACTTTATGGTCAAGGCGCGCGCCATGGGTATCGAGCCGCCGCTCGACCCCATCATGGGCATCATTTTCCTGCCCCTGCCGGTAATCCCGACGCTCCGCATCCGCCCCGAGGGCATGTTCGACGTCACGATCTTCACCTACGCCGACTAGTCATCGGGGACGTTCTTAAACGACTAGCCGTCGGGGTGACGTGTCGCCTGACGCCGCGACCGTGAGACCTCTGGCATGTGTGAGCTATTTGCCAGGTCCTTGTAACGTTTACGCCCGCGGAGTCTTATTTGAGCTCCCTTTGGGTACGTTGGAATCGGATACACGTTCGATTCCAACAAGCCCGAAGGGAGCTTTTCTATGTTTAAACTGATTGCATCCGATATGGACGGCACACTGCTTGACGAAAACGGCCAGGTGCCTCCCGAGACCTACGAACTGATTCTGGCGCTACACGAGCATGGCGTGCATTTCGCCGCATCGTCAGGTCGTCGCTACGATCGCCTGTGCGAGTTCTTTGCGCCCGTTCGCGACAAGATGGACTTTGTCGCCGCTAACGGCGCCCAAGTCTACGCCGACGGTAAGATGGTAGACCGTGAGGTGTATTCCCACCTGGCGATTCGAAGGCTCGCCCAAGCCGTCAGGACGTTTCCCAATCTGCATCTTGCGCTCTTTGACCGAACCAAGTCCTTCCTGCTCGATGACGAGTGCAAGTTCGTGCGTGAGGTCGATAAGGACCTTCCCAATGCCGAGCGTATTTGGGAGCTGCCCGATCCCAGCGTAAATATCATCAAAGCGAGTATCTTTTGCGACGACAGTGCGGTTATGGACAGTGCGTACGTGCTACAGCGCGAACTTGGTCAGCTCTTTACTTTTGCGCCTTCGGGCAACGCGTGGATCGATGCCATGCAGCCTGGTGTGTCGAAGGCCTCGGGTATCGCGCAGCTCGCGGAGCATTACGGCATTGGTCGCGACGAGGTCATGGCGTTTGGCGACTCGATGAACGATTACGAGATCATTCGCTTTGTCGGCATGGGCTGCGCGATGGAAAACGCGCGTCCTGCGCTCAAGGCCGTTGCCGATCGTGTGGTGGGGCACAACCGCGACCACGCCGTCCAGCAGGAGCTCCGTCGCGTGCTGGAGAGTCTCTCCTAATCCGGCAGATGGGGACGTTCCTTTTCTGCCGACAGTGGGGGACAGTCCTTGCAGCTTTTTCGCGAAGGCTGTCCCCAACGACTAGTCATTTAAGAACGTCCCCAATGACTGGCCGATGACTAGGCGAGGGCGGCTATGATGGTGCGGGCGACGCCGTCGTGGTCGTTGTCGTATTCGGTGATGGCGTCGGCGGCCTCGCGGTCCTCGGTCTCGGCGTTGATCATGGCCATGCCATGGCCCGCTGCCTGCAGCATGGGGATGTCGTTGATGTTGTCGCCGAACGCCCAGGCGTCGGCGAGACGCTCGCCCAAGTGCTCGCATAGCCACGTGAGGGCCGTTCCCTTGGTGGCGCCCTCGCCCATGACCTCGATATTCATGGCGTACGAACGTGTGACCTCAATGCCTCCGAGCGTGTCGAGCTCCGCCGCGATGGCGTCGCGATCGGCCGGGTCGTGCCAGTACATGGCGATGCGTTCGAGCGTCTCGACCTCGTCGATCTTGCTGTCGATATCCATGTCGATCGGTGTTCGTGTGCGCTTGAGCGAAGCTGCGATGTGGGGGTCGCCGCCGCAGAACTCATCCAGGCGCGTGTAGAGCGAGCGGGGGAGGAAGCACTGCCCGTCCGCGAAGATATCGAAGGTCACATCGTGGCCGGCGGCGATGCGGCGGATGCGATGGGCAATGCCGCAATCGAGCGGTCGGCTCAAAATGCGCGTAGCACGTGAGGTGTCGGTGGGCGTACCGTCGTCGAGCTGCCAGACGCTGGCACCATTGGCGCAGACCGCGTAGTGCACGGCGGGGTGGGCGAGGATGGGCTCAAAGATGCCCGACAGCGGGCGTCCCGTGCAGGGCACAAACTCAATACCGCGGCGCGCAAGCTCGTCGAGCATCGCCCAGGTGGCGTCGCTCATCTGCTTATCACTCGTCAGCAGCGTTCCATCCATATCGGAAAACACAATCATTTGATGAAGCCCTTTCTACTGGCATAAAAAGCGTGGCCGAGGGCGATGATGCCCTGGCCACGCTCGGGTTCTATAACGGTCCGCGTCCTAGCGATCGGCGAGCGGCTTGTACTCCAGCGGCTCGATAACCGGGCGATACGCGGGGCGAATAATACGGTGCGCGCAGAAGAGCTCTTCCATGCGGTGTGCCGACCAGCCGGCCATGCGGGCGACGGCGAATAGCGGCGTAAAAAGCGTCTCGGGCACGCCGAGCATCTTGTAGATAAAGCCTGTGTACAGGTCGATGTTGGCGCAGATGGGCTTGGTCATGCCGTGGTCGCGCATCACCTGCGGTGCCAGGCGCTCAATGCGCTCGATGAGCGCGAACTCATCGCCCAGGTCTTTCTTGGCGGCAAGTGTGCGCGCGTAACGGCGGCAGACCTCGGCGCGTGGGTCGCTCAGCGTGTAGACGGCGTGGCCCATGCCGTAGATGAGGCCCGTGCCGTCGAAGGCCTGCTTGTCGAGGATCTTGCCCAGGTAAGCCGCGACCTCGTCCTCGTTTTCCCAGTTGGAAACATGCGCGCGGATGTTCTCGTGCATAGACACGACCTTGGCATTGGCACCGCCGTGGCGCGGGCCCTTGAGCGAGCCGATAGCCGCGGCGTAGGCGGAATACGGGTCGGTGGCCGAAGACGACAGCACGCGGCAAGCGAAGGTGGAGTTGTTGCCGCCGCCGTGCTCGGCATGCAGCATGAGCATAACGTCGAGCAGCATCGCCTCATCGCGGGTGAACGCCATGCCGCCGCGCAGGACCTGTAGGATGGTCTCGGCGGTGGAGAGACCGGGTGTGGGGTGCGGCACGTGAACCTCGGAGCCGCGAAGCTTGGCGATCGAGGCCATGTGGGCGAAGGCGGCGATGCGCGGGAGACGTGCGAGCATGGAAATGGCGACGTCGATTTCGTGCTCGGGCGTGATCACGTCTGGTTCGGCATCGAAGGCGTAGAGCAGCAGCACGGCGCGCTGGAGCACGTTCATGATGCTCGACGACACTGTGGTCATAGGGAACTCTTTGACGTACTCGTCGCTCAGATGTCTAAAGGCGCCCAGGCGCTCGCAAAAGCCGTCGAGCTCTTCCTTGTTGGGCAGCGAACCCGTGATAAGCAGATAGGCGACTTCCTCGTAGCCGTAGCGATTCTCGGCCTGGGCATTGTTGACCAGATCCTCGATGCTGTAGCCGCGAAGCGTGAGCTTGCCCTGATCGGGCACGACCTTTCCGTCGACCTTGTTGTAGCCGTGCACATCCGAGATGCGAGTGAGGCCCGCGACCACGCCCGAGCCGTCGGCATTGCGCAGGCCGCGCTTGACATTGTGCTCGACAAACAGGCCCTCGTCATAAGGGTCGGTCGGCAGACCGTGGTAGAGGTTTTCGCTCTCAGGCGAAATCTGGCGGCTTGCTTCGTAATCCAGAACCAGGCGGCTCAAGTGGTCATCGAAGCGGTAATAGATTTTCTTGGCGTCGTAAGCCATGCGCGCTCCTCTCGGGGCCGTGTGGGGGCGGCGTGCTTGGGTGTAGATGCGCCGGCCTGTTCCCGCACGGCCTGTTCGCTACAGGCGGTACATAAAGTTAAAGACGTCCTCGCGCTGGATAGACACATTGACGCCCGAAAGCTCGCCGGCCTCGGCCAGGGCCTTCTGCAGCTCGGCAAAGTCGAGCTTGGACTCGGCGGTGTCGGCCAGCATGGTCATGGTGAAGATGTCCTCGATAATGGACTGCGTAATGTCGCGGATGTCGACGTTGGCCTCGCCCAGAACGCGGGTGACGCCGGCGACGATGCCGGGGCGGTTCTTGCCAAGGACGGTGATGACGATACGGGAGGACGAGATCTCGGCCATGGGAAACCCTTTCGCGTGGTTGCGGCGCGCGGGGCGCTCCGCTGCGGTACAGTGTTCATCATTGTACCTGTCTGGCGCCAAAAGGGGTGTGCTTGCTGCGGCGTTACACGTCTGCAACATGAGCGTAAGGGGGAAGGCCGTACGGGGAAGAGCCGTCTGGCGCGTGTCCGGCTCGTGTTGGGTTGATTTCCGATCTCAGCCGAACACATTGAGCGGACAGGCCGTTCCCGCAGTCAGCCGAACGCCTCCGACGGCTGATTCCGAACTGGAAGCGGAGGGCATCCCCGCCCTTCGGTAGGGGATACCGCTCCGCGGCGCATGCCGCGGGCGGCGCCCCTATCGGACCACCGTGACCTCAGTTGGGATGGGCCCAGCACTGCCGCGTACTCGGTGAGCTAGAGCCAACTGTTCGTCTTCACGTCGCGTATGGCGATATTTCGGTCGTCCGGCTCGGTGATGCCGTAGCCGAACGCCTGGAGCGTCTCGATGGACTCCTGGATCCTCTGTTGGAACATGGGACCCGGATCGACCCTCGGCCCGAGGTGCCCGCGCCAAAGGCACGGCGTGGCGCGCAGCATGTTATGGATTTTGGAGATGGGCTCGATGTCGGCGTAGACGTTGAGCGTCGCCATGGCGTCCTTGTGGCCGAGGATCGATTGGAGCGCCTTGATATCGCCGCCTTGGCGGATCCACTGCGTTGCGAACGTGTGGCGAAGGCCGTGGAACGTGATCAGCTCGTCGTTGGTGCCCATGAGGCCGTTGGTCTCCGAGAACGTCTTGAACGCCCTGCGGATATAGCTTGTCGTCGCGAAGGTCGCGCCCGGCTCCGACAGGATGTAGCAGTCCCCGATCTCGACCGCCCCGGTAAGGCCGCGCAAGCGCAGCTTTCCGCAGTCGATCTCGTGGGTCTCCTTCAGGAAGGGGAGTAGGCCGACCCGGTCGATGGGGATACCCCTGGCGTCATGGGTCTTGGTGTCCTTGATGAACGAACCCATTCCCTTCGCGTACGCCACCGAGTGTCTGATCGAGATCAGGCCCGTCTCGAAATCCACATCGCACCACCGAAGGCCGCAGACCTCGCCGATTCGCATCCCCGTGTGCAGGGCGAGTACGACCGCCCTCTAATCCTCGGCGGACCAATCGAGTCCGAACTCCTTTCGGGCATCCTCTTCGCTCATGACTTCGAGAAGGTCTCCGGGTTGGCAACGAAGGGCGAGGCATAGCTGCTCGAGTGTGTTGAAGCGAATGCCGCGAATATGCCCTTTTTTAATACGGGACAGGTTCACGGGCGTGGTTCCAATCCTTTCGGCAAGTTCGTTCGAGGAAATCTTTCGCTCGGCCATGATCTTGTCGAGGCGAACAATTACGGGCATGGCGTTTCCTTACGCAATCTCGTCGGAGTCGAGGTACAGCTCTCGGGCGTACAAGAAGAGCTGGGAAAGCATGAACAGGACGATGCCGAGAACCAGAGAGGTCCAATCGAATGATGAAGCGATCTCTTGGGCGCCGACGGCCCCCTCGCCGCCAAACATCGAAACGGAGGTTTTGAGTGAGCCGGCGTAGAGGCTGGTGGCAGCTTGAACAACGAAGAGAATGCCGAGCACCTTCAAGCATGTCGCAGACCCTTTCTTGAAGGGGTCTCCGCTCTTGATCGTCCACACGAGAACGGCGCTGAGGATGGTCGTAGCGATACCGATGACGGCAGGGACCAATGTCGAGATCGCAAGGGCTGGATACGCGGGGGAGTCTGCAATTACAGGGTTGTCGAGCACTTCGATTGCTGGCTTTAAGGAGAACGACACTTGTGCGATGGCGGTGGCGCAAAGGGTCGCAGAGGCTATCGCACATGCGATGCGGAAGGAATGAAGCCGAGGAGTGCGATTGTCGGAACTCATAATAACCTCCGAAGAATTTAAAAAACTCAGGTTACTTTTTAACAGTTTATGTTAAATTGACTTTGCCGGCAAGTAATCACAGCATGCTGCAACCGAAACCCCTCTAGATTGGAGAGGATTATGTTCAGTACTGTTAAGTCGTGTAAGCTCTTGGTTTTCCTCGGCCTCGCTCTTTGTCTGTTGCTGCCGGGAGCCCCCGCTTTTGCGGATACCCCGATGCCTCCTTCCCAGGAGAGCAGCCAGTGTGCCCTCGTTGAGCCCCTCGGGTATACGGACGACGTCGTCGATACCTACTGGAGCTATAGCTGTCCTCGCGGCGTAAGCGGGCACAGCACCTCGATGTTCAACATCTCTTACAAGACGATCTCCTACCGAAATGGCTATCGCCGATCCGCGCATCATAGGGAATCCCGCCTCGCTGCAATGTGCTCCTGTGGTGTTCTTGGCACAACTGATAAATGGCAATTTGTCTATAACACCTACTAGATGCGAGGAAGGGCCGAGCATTTTGTTCGGGCCCTCTGTTCCGACTGGATGAGGTTAAGGTTGGCGATGAATATGCTCAAAATCTCGAAGGCGATCTTTAGGTCGCTTCTCTCCTCCAGGTCGCTCTGTGTTGTCGTTGTTGCGTTGATGGTTCTTTGTGCTCTGCCCGTCTTCAGGAGCGCGGCTGGCATCGACGGACGGGTCGAATACCTCGAGTCGGGAATAACCCGTGTTGAGCAGGAATTGTCAGCATCCTATGCGGATGCGCTTGTGAATGCGGGGGAGGACGGTGTCTATACCTCTTCATCAAGCATGCCCGCGCTTCTGTACCCTCTTGCCGCGGGACGTCTTATCTTGGCACCGCTCTCTCCCCTACTTCCGTTTCTGCAGATATCGGATAGAGAGTACACCTATTATGACGGATCGAAGGAGTACTTGCTATGGGTCGCAACGGCCGTTGCCGTCTCGTTCCTTGCCGCGCGTCTTAACAAACGTGAAAAGCTCATCATCCAGGCACCGATGGGCGAGCTGGGTAGACTTGTTGCATCGAGCGTATGGGCGAGTGTTTTTGCAATGCTTGCCGTCCTCGCCATCAATCTTCCAGGGATAATCGCCGCGCTTGTGAAGAATGGCCCGGGCTCGCCGTTCTATCCGATAGGCTACATTCAATATGCGACTCCGGTTATCAAACCGGCTTGGCTGGTGTTCGCGCAGACGGCCATCTTGCAATTCTTGGTGGCAGCGTTCATCTCGCTTGTCGTTCACCTTGCCGTGAAGATTGCCAATAACCCTACGCTTGGAATCGTGTTCGTATGTGCCCTGATGGGGGTGACGATGGTTCCCGGGTATTACGGAAGATCCATCGCTTTACGTGAGTTCGCCCTGTTGAATCCCCTTACGTATGCGAACACTGAGTTGACCGTCGGCGCCTATAGCCCGTACCCGACAACGCAGATAGTGAATCTGCCTGGACTTTGCTTCGAGCGTGGCGCGATTGCCCTCGTATGCGCAATCGGGATCGAGGTGCTGGCAATTAGCCTGCTTTGCGTTGCTGGAAAGAGCGGCTGCGCGTGCCCGATATCCCCGATTTGTCTTGAGAGAGGTTCCTTCACTGCATCGAGAACGGCAACTCGTTCGAGCGCTTGTGCCTCCGCCGTTGCATACGTAAGAACGATGGGGAAACTGCTCCTGCGTTCTCCTACCCTCGCCGTATGCGCGATTGCAATGTCGACGACGATGCTGGCCCCGGCTCTGGTCGAGATGTTTCCTGACGCTGATAACGTTTCCGCTGTTCGGTATAGGGATGGGGAGCTCCGTTCAATAGATCGGTATCTAGAGCAGAACGCTGCGAATATGGACGTCGAGGGCAAAGCGGCCCTGGAAGACATGCGGGATGCTCTTTCGGGTTTCGTGTACGCGCCTATGCCTGCGGAGGGGTTTCGAAGCCTTGCGACGTACGAGCGCGCTCGAGGTGAGCTGGGCGCGGCAGATGCGACTCTCCTGCAATCGATCGGAATCGAGCCGGAGACTCCTTCTCGTGCGGAGGCGCGCGCCCTTCTGCTTGAGTCGATCGCGAGCTTGCCGGACCCCAAGGTTTACGAGTTAAGTACGAAGATGCCCCCATTAATCCTCCTTTCGTATCTCCAGGCAGCGCTTCCCTCCTTATTTTTGCTGTTGCCCGTGGTTGTCACATCGCTCGCGTGCACCCACCTGCAGTGTCGTTCCCTTCTGGTTCTCCAGATCCCCGCAACAGCGCATGTGCGTTTTCTGACGGCTGTTGCGCTGGCTCTCCTGCTTGGCTTGGTGCTGCTTTTGGTGTCGATGGTTCCCGCTGTCGTTGTGTCCGTGATTAAGAACGGTGCGGGTGGATCGGAGTATCCCGTCGCTCTCATTCGGGCGGGAGCTTCGACAACGTCCATGGTGGGGGAGGCGGTGTTGTGCAGTATTCCGTTGCTGGTCATGGCATACGGCGTGATTTCCGTCGTCGCTGCGTTGACAGCAGCGATTAGCCGCAACCCCGTTGTCACCGGAATGGTTTGCGCGGTTCTCTTGGTGTTGGGTTCGTTGAGCGCTCATGTTGAAAGCGTGGGCATGGGCGTCGCGCTGCTGGCTCCATTCGCCTCGTTTGATCCCGCTTCCCAGGTGGGGACGATTGGGTTCCTTGGGCGAGGGACGAACGCGATGCCTTTTGGAGAGGTCGTCGGCGCATCGGGCGCTCTGCTGGTGGTCTTGGGCGCCGTATCTCCGTTGATGGTGCGCCTGAGTGTTCCAAAGATCGAAAGGGGATGATCTCGATGATTGACCTTCAAACGCTGACGATCTCTTATGGAAAGAAGGTGCTCGTAGATTCGGTGAACGCTGAGTTTGCCCCGGGTACGGTCTACGGTCTCGTCGCTCCGAACGGGCATGGAAAGACGACGTTGCTGCGTGCGATGGCAGGTTTGCCGGGTCCTCGCGTGGACGGGAGCATCGTTCTGGATGAGGTGCAGGGTACGGGTGCGAGAGAGGTCCGTTCTATGATCTTCTATGCACCTGGTGAGGGGACGCTGCTGTATCCCGGATTGCGTGCGGAAGATCACCTCAAGATGGTTTGCGATATGTGGCCGCATGCTCGCGATATCGAAGAGATAGTGGAACAAACGCAGATAGGCGAGTTCGCGAAGATGAGGATCCGCACTCTGAGCCAGGGCATGAAGCAGCAGCTTACCCTGGCGATTGCGTATGCGACGGGCGCGCGGTACCTTCTATTAGATGAGCCCATGAACTCGCTCGACCCCAGCAGGGTGGACTTGCATTCCGAGATTCTCAGGAAGCTGGCCGATTCTGGTACGTGCATCATCATGTCATCCCACATCTTGGATTCGGTCGATAGGCTGTGCGATGAGATTCTGTTTTTGAAGGATGGGAGGCTCATTAGAAGCATTCCGCAAGATGATGCTGCGCCGAAGTCTCCTGGATCCCATTTCGCAAAGCCTGCCGGACGCGCCGAGGGTGCGCTAAGCACGTATCGGCGACTCTACGAAAAGGGCGGGTAGAAATGCAAGTTAAAAATCTATGTGGTCAATATAATACCGTTGAACCCGCGTATCGATACCGCTCAGCCATTCGCCTCGCCCCCGTCGCACGTATCTTCATCCGGTCTGTTACTTTTAATCTAACAATTCTTTGAGGAACGTAGGTGCTTCTGAATGTACTGTCGACTTCTTCTCAAACTAATCCTAAGAGACAAGGCCGTATGGATTTGTACGCTCGTTCTCGCTGCAGCCTTTTCCGTCCCCATTGCGTTCAATTCACCCATCTACGGGCCCTTCTTTATGAAACAGGGCATGCAGAGCTTTGTCGACGCCTTCAATACGCGCGCGCCCCAGGCCAGCGGCACAGACCTATCTCCAGAGCAGCAAAATGACGCGGAGCTTGCAAGATACGCGAACGCCGCCCTTGCCGCTCAAACCGACGCCGCCTTTCTCGATTCTGCCGAGAGCTACTACGCGCTCATGGGCGAAGGCTTCCAATCCGGGTCCATCGTGGGAGACCGAGAGACCAATGACGCGGAGCTCGCATATTGCCGTGCCCTGAGCAGCTCCGGCATCACGGATATCCCGGCCTCCGCAAACGACCTGCCATTCCTTTCCTTCCTGCCTTACGCCATTGCCGCGGCGCCGTCTTTCCTTCCCTTCATCCCCTTCCTTCTCTCGTCGATACTCGTGCTCGGCGCCACAAGGCCCGGGACCCTGGCGGCGAAGGCGCCCGTGCCCAAATTCCGGCGCCTTATTCAGATCGTGTTTTCGATAATCGTCGCGGGGACCGCGATGCTCCTCGTCGGCCTCGCACCCGGGGGCATTTACGCCTTGGCCCTAAACGGCTTCGGGCAAATTGGGTACCCGATCGCCTTCTTCCATGACGGCGCGCTTGCCACCACGACCGCGGGAAACGTCTTCACGACCCTGCTTCTCGCGCTGCTTGCGGGCGGAACCTTGATATCCGTTTGCTCCGCCGTCCTATCGACCGCAACGAGGCGCGTCCTCGCGGGCCCCCTTACCTCCGCGCTGCTTGTCGCGGCCCCGGCATTCCCGTTATTGTCCGATTCGGCACTAGGGCATAATGCCGTGCTCGGGCTCCTGCCACTGCCCGTATTCTCGCCTATCGAGGCAACGGGTTACGTAGGATGCTTCCCGACAGAATTCATTGGCTCCGGTTCAGGCAGCGCATCGATGCTTGCCGTGGCCCTGGCATACGTCGCGGTCTTTTTTGCGGTCGGCGCCGTTGCGGCACGTTCGCCCAAACAGTCTGGACCCGCGAAAAAGCACCATGGGCTCGAGCTTCTGGACGCGAGCGTGGGATACGGGAGCACGACGATACTTTCAATCGGGTCGCTTTTCCTGAGCCCGGGAACGGCGGCGGGCCTCGTTGCTCCCAACGGCTCGGGGAAAACCACCCTTCTTGAAGCGCTGTCGGGCCAATTTCCCACCCGCATCCGCTCGGGAAGCCTGGTGGCAGACGGAATCTGCCAACGTCGATCAGCCGAATTTGCAGAACTCGTCTACCTGAGCTCTTCAGGCGGCACGGATCTCTACCCCACGCTATCGGCCTTCGAGCACCTTGCTTTCGTTAGGGAGGCGTGGAAATCGGCCGCCGACATCGACTCGCTCTGCGACTCCCTTGGAATCTCCCCATATCTCGACAAGCCGACCCGTAAACTCTCGACGGGAATGAAGCAGCAGGTGAAGCTTGCCATGGCGATAGCGACCGGTTGCCCGTACCTCATCCTCGATGAACCGCTGAACGGCCTCGATCCGGGAAAGCGGAAAACCTCCTGCGACGCGATGCGCAGCGAGGTGGTGCGGGGACGAAGCGTGCTCATTTCAAGCCATCTGCTCGACGACCTGGCAGACCTCACCAACTCGTTCTACTTCATCGAGGCCGGCACGCTCGTGGAAAAGATCAAGTCGTCCTCGCAGACGCTCAAGCAGGAATACCTCGATACATACGAGCGAGGTGAATGACATGAAACTATTTGAACAGCTGAAGTCCAATGCGTCGCGCATGGCTGTCTACGCCATCCTCGTGGCAACGGCTTTATGCGGAATCGCGGCACCCGTCTATGCGCTCAACGGAGAGAAAGGCGATGTCGAACCCGCGTACATGGCTTCGACGGTTAAAGACCGGTACAAAGCCTTCTCTGGAGACACGTTTTACGTAGCAGAGTACGACACGACCTACCGTCAGCTTCGCTACAACAAGGGCTACGACTATCTAGGCGCAGAGGCAATCAGCTATACGTCGGGTTGGTACCGCTCCAGCTATGGACACATAACCCAGTTCAAGTGTAACTACCGTGTGTACAACTAAAGCAACCGGCTGGGACGAGGGGCGACGCAAAAGCGTCGCCCCCGTTTTTAACCATGCCAGCTGAACCTGGTTCAGTTTGGTTGATTTCCGATCTCAGCCGAACACATTGAGCGGAAAGGCCGTTCCCGCAGTCAGTCGAACGTCCCCGGGGCACTTCTCAGGCCCCGGGGACGGCATTTTCCCAGTTGAAGGAACGGTGGAGATGTGTTTCGATGGGTCAGATTCGTGTCGTTCCGAAAAGACCGTGAACCTTTTGTGGGACGCGCGGCGCCGTGGTACCATAGCCAAGTTTGTTGTCTTGGTCGGAAACCAAGACGCCTTATGCGCTGATCGGTAACCAGCGCCTGACCAATAAGGAGTCCTACCATGAAGCAGGGTATCCATCCCCAGTATGTCGAGTGCACGGTGACGTGCTCCTGCGGCAACACCTTCAAGACGCACGCTACCGTGTCCGAGATGAAGGTCGAGCTTTGCAACGAGTGCCACCCGTTCTACACCGGCCAGCAGAAGTTCGTCGACACCGGTGGACGCGTCCAGCGCTTCGCCGACAAGTTCGGTGGCGCCGCTGCCGCCCAGCTCAAGAAGGCTGAGGAGGCCAAGGCCGCCAAGGCCGCCAAGGCTGCTGAGGCCGAGGCCGCTCGCAAGGCCGCCGCTGAGGCTAAGGCTGCCGAGAAGGCTAAGCGTGCTGCTAAGTTCGCCGAGGAGGCTGCCAAGCAGGCCGCCGAGGCTCCCGTCGAGGAGGCCGCTGCCGAGGCCGAGACCACCGAGGCTGCTGAGTAACTAGCTCGCCGCGGAATCGCTCGCATTCATGGCATAAGGGCCGTGCATCCGTTTGGGTGCGCGGCCCTTTTCTTTTTATTGGTGCAAGCTAACCTGTCCCCGTGGCACCAAATGGCAGAGAGACGGCGTTTGCTCAGATAAAACTTGCCAAAATAAACCTGTCCCATTGTGACAGGTTGGTCATAGTTATTACGTGGCGGTCGAGGTCGACCGTATAGGCCGCGCCTTGTTTGGCTAAAGTACAATCATCTGTGTTTAACTCGCCCGCAGCTGCACGGCGTGGGCGATGGCCAAAAAGGAAAACCACATGGGATTCATGTCAAAGCTGCTGTCCTTTGGATCCGATAAGGACCTTAAGCGCTACTACAAGATCGTCGACCAGATCAACGGTCTTGAGCCCCAGTTTGAGAAGATGACCGAGGAGGAACTCCGCGGCCAGACCGATAAGTTCCGCGAGCGTTACGCCAACGGCGAGTCGCTTGACGACATGCTCCCCGAGGCCTTTGCCACCGTGCGTGAGGCTTCCAAGCGCACCATGGGTATGCGCCACTTTGACGTGCAGCTCATTGGCGCCATGGCACTGCACGAGGGCCACATCGCCGAGATGAAGACCGGCGAAGGTAAGACCCTCGTCTCCACGTTGGCTGGCTATCTCAACGCTATTGCCGGCAAGGGCGTGCACGTCGTTACTGTCAATGATTACCTTGCCAAGCGCGACTCCGAGTGGATGGGCCGCATCTATAAGTACCTGGGCATGACCGTCGGTCTGCTCCAGAACAACATGCCGCTCGAGCTCAAGCGTCCGGCCTACCAGGCAGACGTCACCTACGGCACCAACTCCGAGTTCGGTTTCGACTACCTGCGCGACAACATGGTCACCCGCCCCGAGCAGCGCGTACAGCGCGGCCACAACTACGCCATCGTCGACGAGGTCGACTCCATCCTGATCGATGAGGCCAGGACGCCGCTCATCATCTCGGGCGCCGGCACCAAGTCGGCCAGCACCTACAAGGACTTTGCGCGCGCCGTGCGCGGCCTGGAGCGCGGCGAGGACGTGTCGCATGACATGCTCACCGCCACCGAGGATGTGGAGCCCACGGGCGACTACGTCATGGACGAGGCCAAGCACACCATTGCCGCCACCGAGCGCGGCCTTAAGAAGATCGAGCGCCGTCTGGGTATCGAGGATATCTACGCCGACCTTTCGGGCCAGCTGGTCAACCACCTGCAGCAGGCGCTGAAGGCCCAGTACATGTTCCATCGCGACAAGCAGTACGTGGTCACCAACGGCGAGGTTAAGATCGTCGACGAGTTTACCGGCCGCATCATGGAAGGCCGCCGCTATTCCGAGGGCCTGCACCAGGCCATCGAGGCCAAAGAGGGCGTGCTCGTGCGCGAGGAGAACCAGACGCTGGCAACCATCACCCTGCAGAACTATTTCCGTCTGTATGACAAGCTCTCCGGTATGACCGGTACGGCACTCACCGAGGATGCCGAGTTCCGCGAGATCTACAAGCTACCCGTCGAGGTCATCCCCTCCAACAAGCCCGTGCAGCGTGTTGACCACGAGGACCTGGTGTACCGCACCATCCAGGCCAAATACAACGCCGTTGCCGATGACGTCGAGCGACGTCACGCCAAGGGCCAGCCGGTCCTGGTGGGCACCGTCTCCATCGAAAGCTCCGAGAAACTGTCGGCCGCCCTTACCAAGCGCGGCATCGCGCACGAGGTCCTCAACGCCAAGCACCACGAGCGCGAGGCCCATATCGTTGCCCAGGCTGGTCGCTATGGCGCCGTGACCATCGCTACCAACATGGCCGGCCGCGGTACCGACATCTTGCTGGGCGGTAACCCCGACGAGCTGGTGCGCGAGCGCCTGGAGTACGAGGGCCTGACCATGGAGGACGTAACGCCCGATCAGCTTGAGCAGTTTAACGCCGAGGCCAAGGAGACTTGCAAGGCCGAGCGCGAGCGCGTTCTTGCCGCCGGCGGCCTGACCGTTATCGGCACCGAGCGCCACGAGTCCCGCCGTATCGACAACCAGCTGCGCGGCCGTTCCGGCCGTCAGGGCGATCCGGGCGAGACCCAGTTCTACCTGTCGCTCGAGGACGATCTGATGCGTCTGTTTGGCGGCGACAAGATGGACCGCGTCTCCAAGATGATGGTCACGGCTGACATGGGCGACGATATGCCCATCCAGCACAAGATCATCTCCAAGGCTGTCGAGAGCGCCCAGCACAAGGTCGAGAGCATCAACTTCTCCATGCGTAAGAGCGTCCTTGAGTACGACGACGTCATGAACAAGCAACGCCAGGTCATCTACGCCGAGCGCAATAAGATTCTGGACGGCAAGGATCTGACCGACCACATCACCGAGGTCATGCACGATACCGTGTACCGCTGCGTGCAGGAGTTCTGCACCAAGGACAGTCACGATGGCGAGCGCGACCTGGAGGGCCTGCGCAAGTGGGTTGTGGAGCTCACCGGCCACATCGATACGCCGAAGTTCCCCGACGAGGATTATGAGGCCCTAGCTGCCGATGTCCTGGCTTACGTAGAGAAGTGCTACAACATGAAAGCCGAGCGCTTGGGCGAGGACCTGATGCGCGAGCTCAACACCCAGGTCATGCTGCGCGTCATCGATACCCGCTGGATGAACTACCTGCAGGAGATGGACTACCTCAAGACCGGCATCGGCCTGCGCGGCTTTGGCCAGCGCGACCCGCTGGTCGAGTACAAGACCGAGGCCTACGGCGCGTTCCAGATACTCGTCGACACCATGTACGAGGATTACCTGCGCACGGTTCTGCGCATCGAGATCAAGGCTGCCCCGCGTGTCGTGGAGCACAAGGAGGAGCCCGCGCTCGAGGGTGCGCACTTCTCCGGTCCTGCCGAGGTCGATGGTGACAACGGCGACTCGGTGCTGCGCAAGCAGGCGCAGGTGCAGGCCCGCACGGCTGTCCAAGGCGGACCGGCTGCCGTCAACAACGGTGGCAAGGTGACGACCTACCGCAAGTCCGAGAGCGACGATCCGTACGTCAACGTGGGCCGCAACGACCCGTGCCCTTGCGGTAGCGGTAAGAAGTTCAAGTACTGCCACGGCAGGAATCGTTAATGGCTGAGGCTTTAGAGGTAACGCCCGCCGAGCTGGACGCGTTTGCGGACCGGCTCGGTGAGGTTGAGTCGTACCTCCATTTGGACGAGAAGCGCACCCGCGTAACGGAGCTCGAGGCCAAAAGCGTCGCCCCGGGCTTTTGGGACGACGCCGATGCCGCTCGCGCCACGATGGAGGAGATCGCGCGCACCAAGGAAGATATCGCTGCCGTGGACACCGCGCGCGGCGAGCTTTCCGATGCCCGCGCTGCGCTGGAGCTTGCCGAGGAGATGGGGGATGACCCCGACGCCGTCGCATTGCGCGAGGAGGCTGCCGCTACGGCAGAACGCCTGGCCCGCGCCATCGACGAGCTTGAGCTTGCGAGCTGGTTTACCGGGGAGTTCGACCATGGCGACGCGATTGTGACCATCAAGCCCGGGCAGGGTGGTTTGGAGGCCCAGGACTGGACCTTCATGCTCTTTAAGATGTACATGAAGTACTGCCAGCGCCGCGGTTGGAAGGTCACCATCAACGATTGCCCCGCGGCCGAGGTCATTGGCATTGATCGCGCGACCTTTACCGTCGAAGGCAAGGATGCTTTAGGCATGCTTCGCGCCGAGGCCGGTGTCCACCGCCTGGTGCGCATTAGCCCCACCGACGACAAGAAGCGCCGCCAGACCACGTTTGCCGGCGTCGAGGTCATTCCGGTGCTGCCCGACGATATCGATATCGAGATCAACCCCGACGACATCCGCGTCGACGTGTACCACGCAAGTGGCCCGGGTGGCCAGGGCGTAAACACCACCGACTCCGCCGTGCGCGTGACGCATTTCCCCAGCGGCATTGTGGTTACCTGCCAAAACGAGCGCAGCCAGATCCAGAACAAGGCCGCGTGCATGCAGATCCTCAAGGCTCGCCTGTACGAGATTGAGCTCGAGAAGCGTGCCGAGGCCCTGGACGAGATTCGCGGACCCAAGACCACGATTGGTTTTGGCAACCAGATCCGCAGCTACGTGCTCTACCCGTACCAGATGGTTAAGGACCTGCGTACGGGCGTGGAGACCAGCAACGTCGAGGCCGTTCTTGACGATGGCGACCTGGACCCGTTTGTTATTGGCTACCATCGCTGGGCCACTGGCAACGCTGACGCAGAGATCCCATCTGCATAAACCGCCCGGTTTATGTGGAAATGGATAAAACCCTCCGAGCAGGGTGGTTTTGTATCCAAAGCAAACCCTGCGCAGGGGTGGTTTTTGTTCGGCGAATCGGTAGAATCGAATACAGCAAGAAGTTCGAAGCGCATCCGTTTGGGTGCGCTTTTTTGAGGGAGGTAGCATGGCATATCGTCTGGACATCAAGCGCATTCTATCGATGAACTTCTTTCACGACCTGCCCCAGATTATGTTGGGGTGCGCTCTGGCCGCTATTGCGACCGACCTGTTTTTGATTCCCAACGGCCTTGCTGCCGGTGGTGTTACGGGCCTTGCCACCATTATCCAGGCGGTCGGCGCATCGCGCGGCATATCGCTTCCCGTTGGTATTCAGACGATCGTGATGAACGCCTTGCTGTTGCTGGTCGTTATGCGCGAGGGCGGCATGTTCTACGTGGTGCAGACCGCGACGGGCTTTGTGCTGCTGGGCTTCTTTACCGATCTGTTCGCCCCGTTTGTAGCACCTCTGGCGGATGCGGACCTGATGCTCCCTGCCATGTGGGGCGGCATTATTACAGGCATCGGTTACGGCATGGTGCTGCGCGCCGGCGCCAACACCGGCGGCTCGGACACGATTGGCCAAATCATCTCGCGTAATACCTCGCTGCCCGTGGGCTCGACCGTCATGGCGATCGATGTTGCCGTATGCGCGCTGTCGGCTCCGGTCTTTTCAATCGAAAATGCACTATATGCAGGCCTTTCGATGGTCATTAGCGGCTACGTGATCGATGCCGTGGTCGATGGTGGCAACAAACGCCGTATGGTACTCATCATCTCGGACAAGTTTCCTGATATCGCTGCCGATATCATGTATGGCCTGGGTCGTGGTTGTACCAAGTTTAAGGCGACTGGCATGTATTCGGGTGCCGAGAAGCCGGTGATCATGGTCATCGTGAACCGTCGAGAGCTCAATACCCTCAAGACGATCGTGCGCGAGCGCGATCCTCACGCCATTGTGACGGTCGCCGACGTTACGGAAGCTTTCGGCGAGGGATTCAAGGACATTAGCGCGTAGGGCCGACCGCGTCCCATCCAAAAGACGTTCACATTGATAAACCGTTTCATCAGCGGTTCTGCCTGCTAAATTGTTCAAATAATGATAAAAACTCTGGTAAAGCCCTCAGTTTCCAGCATAATGAATGACGTACGTGCATCGCGGCTGGGTTGGGATTACCTTTCCGTGCCGTGCGCATCTTGTCTAAAGAGGATGAAAGGAAGGCACAATGAGCGACGAAGAGCTCAAAAAGGTTGCCAACGAGGTAAGGAAGGGCATCGTCACCGGCGTGCACGCTGCCAAGTCCGGCCATCCGGGCGGTTCGCTCGGCGCTGCCGACATCATGACCTATCTGTACTTTGAGGAAATGAACGTCGACCCGGCCCATCCCCGCAAGGCCGACCGCGATCGCTTTGTGCTTTCCAAGGGCCACTGTGCACCTGGTCTGTACGCTGTGCTCGCCGAGCGCGGGTTCTTCCCCAAGGAGGATCTTGAGACGCTGCGCCACATCGGCAGCCACCTGCAGGGTCATCCCAACATGAACGACACTCCGGGCGTTGACATGTCCACCGGTTCGCTCGGCCAGGGCATCTCCGCCGCCGTGGGCATGGCCGTTGCCGCCAAGCACTGGGGCGATACTTATCGCACGTACGCCCTGCTGGGCGATGGCGAGAGCGAGGAGGGCCAGGTCTGGGAGGCCGCCATGTTTGCCGGCAACCAGCAGCTCGACAACCTCTGTGTGATCGTCGACCACAACGGCCTGCAGATCGACGGTCCCGTCGAGGAGGTCAACGACCCCATGCCGCTCGCCGACAAGTTCCGCGCCTTTAAGTTCCACGTGGTGGAGCTTGCCGACGGCAACGATTTCGATCAGATCCGCGCCGCCTTTGCCGAGGCTCGCGCTACCAAGGGCCAGCCGACCGCCATTATCGCCGAGACCCTGAAGGGCAAGGGCGTGTCCTTTATGGAGAACCAGGTTGGTTGGCACGGCAAGGCCCCCAATGATGAACAGTTTGAGCAGGCCATGGCAGAGCTCACGGCCGCCGGAGAGGAGCTCTAGGATGGCAGACGTCAAGAAAATCGCCACGCGCGTAAGCTACGGCGAGGCCCTCGTCGAGCTCGCCAACGAGCACGATGACTTTGTGGTCCTCGACGCCGATCTGGCCGCCGCCACGCAGACCGGTAAGTTCAAGGCGGCCTGCCCCGACCGCTTCTTCGATGTGGGCATTGCCGAGAGCAACCTGATGGGCGTCGCCGCCGGTATCGCGACCACCGGTCGTGTTGCCTTCGCGAGTACCTTTGCCATGTTCGCCGCCGGTCGCGCCTTTGAGCAGGTTCGTAACTCCATCGGCTACCCGCACCTCAACGTTAAGATCGGTGCCACGCACGCCGGTATCTCGGTGGGCGAGGATGGTGCCACGCACCAGTGCTGCGAGGATATCGCCCTCATGCGCGTCATCCCCGGCATGACTGTGATCGTTCCTGCCGACGACGTCGAGGCCCGTGCCGTGACGCGCGCCGCCTACGAGTGCGACGGTCCGGTGTACATGCGCTTCGCCCGTTTGGCCTCGTCGGTTATCAACGACCCCGAGACCTATAAGTTCGAGTTGGGTAAGGGCATTGTCATGCGCGAGGGCGCCGATGTGACCATCATCGCCTGCGGCCTGATGGTCGGCGAGGCTCTCGAGGCCGCCGAGCAGCTTGCTGCCGAGGGCATCGATGCCGAGGTCATCAACATGCACACCATCAAGCCCATCGATGCCGACCTGATCGTCAAGAGCGCCACCAAGACCGGCCACGTCGTGACCGTCGAGGAGCACTCTGTGATCGGTGGCCTGGGCAGCGCCGTTGCCGACGTCCTGTGCGAGCAGTGCCCGACGCCGCTCAAGAAGATCGGCGTCAACGATACCTTTGGCGAGTCCGGCCCGGGCGCCGAGCTCCTGCACAAGTACGGCCTGGACGCCGCCAACATCGTGGCGACCACCAAGGAGTTCTTGGCATAAGGCAAGACGAGGCAAAGTATCGTCTCAACAACCACATCCAAGCCAGAACAGGGGCATCCCCAAAGAGGGCGCCCCTGTTTTTGTTGAATTTAAATTAGAGTCCTGCCAAGCAAAGTTCCCATGGGGAAACGGGCCCATCCCAACAAAGTGCAATTCAGACCCTTCCAACTTTGTATGCGCAGCATCTCAAGTTGGTGCGTCGGCCCCATAGTAGCCGCAGGCCGGGCGCAGGGTTACCTCCCAAATCTTTCCGCAGCGCAGGCCGGCGTTTGTCCGCAGCTCCGCAGGAACAGGACAAATGCCGGCCATGCGCGAGGACGATTTGGGAGGTAACCCTGCGCCCGGCCGGTGGGATCCCAAAGTCCGCCATGCTTCTTATGTGCAGCAAAGCTAATGCTGCTAAAATGTAAAGCGCTCATGTAGTTTAAACGCACGACGATAAGGAGCACCAGTGGGTAACCACTTCCGTACCTCCGGTGCGGGCGATGATGCCCCCAAGACGCAGACAGGCGTCCAGGGCAGTCGTTTCGCCACTCCGGATTCAGAGGGTCAGCCTGTTGCTCAGGCCCCCGCTCAGCCGGCAGATCAGGCACAGCCGGCATCCGATCCCTTTGCCTACAATCCCACCAGCGATGTCGCGCTTTCCGGCACGGCGGGTTTTGAGCCCGTTCAGGCCGTGACCGCTCGCGTGGAGCAGCCTCAGGCTGGCGCCGCCACGCCGCAGCCTATCATGGCCGGCATTCCCGACCCCATGGCCCCTGCGACGCCGGCTCCTCAGCCTGCGCAGTCCGGTCTCTTTGCCGCTATTCCCGATCCCACGCAGCCTGCTGCCCCGGTGGTCGAGAGCGACCAGGCCGCCGAGGTCGCAAGCCTCGATAACGCGCTCAACAACCCCGATTTTACGTCGGTGTTTGCACCCATCGATCCGCAGGCCAGCCGCAAGAAGATGGCCAAGCAGGCCGGTGTCGAGCCCGTCATCCTTATGGAGCATGTCACCAAGATCTATCCGGCACAGCCCAATAAGCCCGCACTCGACGACATCAACATCGAGATCTATCCGGGCGAGTTCGTCTTCCTGGTCGGTCACTCCGGCTCGGGTAAGACCACGCTGCTGTCGACGCTCAACCGCGACGTCAAGCCGACGAGCGGTCGCATCCTGGTTGCCGGTCAGGACCTCATGAAGATCAAGAACCGCAAGGTTCCGTTCCTGCGCCGCCAGATTGGCGCCGTGTTCCAGGACTTTAAGCTTCTGCCGCAAAAAACCGCCTACGAAAACGTGGCGTTTGCCCTGCAGTGCATCGGCAAGCCCAAGGGCGTCATTCGCAGCCAGGTGCCCGAGGTGCTGCGTCTGGTCGGTCTGGCCGATCAGATGGACTCGCTGCCCGACCAGCTTTCCGGCGGCGAGCAGCAGCGCGTTGCCGTCGCCCGCGCTATGGTCAACCGTCCGCCGCTGCTGATCTGCGACGAGCCCACGGGTAACCTCGACCCGGCGATCTCGCTGGGCATCATGAAGCTGCTCGAGCGTATTAACCGCACCGGCACCACCGTGATCGTCGCCACGCACGACCGCGAGATGGTCGATAGCATGCACCGTCGCGTGATCGCCCTCGAGGGCGGTCACGTTATCCGCGACCAGGAGAGGGGAGGTTACGGCAACTATGGCACCAACTAACGTGGGCTACTCCTTCAAAGAGGCAATCAGTCACTTCTTCCGTAACTGGACTACCTCGCTCGGCGCCGTCATCACGATCTTCCTTTCGCTGTTTATCATCGGCCTGTTCATCATGGGCTCCGCGATGCTGAACTCCGTGATCGGCACCGTCGAGGATCAGGTTGTCATCAACGCGTTCATTAGCGATGACGCCGATCAGGCCGATGTTCAGGCTTTTGAGGCCGAGCTTAAGACGTGGAATAACGTCAAGTCCGTGACCTATAAGGACAAGGACGACGCGCTGGCCGAGTATACGAGCAAGATGTCGGGCAACGCCGACGCCACCATGAGCGCGCTCGATGGCCAGAACCCGCTGCCGGCTTCGTTTGCAATTGAGATGGACGATCCGTCCAAGGTCGAGAGCACGGCCCAGAAGCTCAAGAAGAACGCCGACTTCCAGAAGATCGCGGATGACGGCGACGTCAACGCGAGCGTGCTGTACGGCCAAGAGGAAGTGAGCCGCCTGTTCCAGGTGACCAACTACATCCGCATCGCCGCCGTGGTGCTCGTTGGCCTTTTGACCTTTATCGCATTCATCTTCATCAACAACACGATTCGCCTGTCCATCACGGCGCGTCGTCGTGAGATTGCGATTATGCGTCTGGTCGGCGCCAGCAACGGCTTCATTCGCGGCCCGTTTATCACCGAGGGCGTACTGCAGGCCATTTTGGGCTCGCTGCTTTCCATCGGCGTTCTGGAGCTGCTGCGCAATCTGATGATTCCGCGTTTGCAGGAGAGCATCGGCTGGATGTCGTTTGCCCTGCCGATGCAGTACTACCTGGTGACCTATGCTGCGCTGATTCTGGTCGGTGTGATTATCGGTCTCTTTGGTTCTGCCATAGCCATGCGCCGCTACCTGCGCGTGTAGGCATGCCTGGAATTCATCCCTTCCAACGGGTCGTCTCTTATGGGGCGGCCCGTTTTTTGATCTCTAGGGGACGGCAGGAAAGCGAATCATTTGGGTAGACTCTTTGGAGTTCGTCATCGATAGCAAGGAGGCGCCATGGGGCGCAATAACAAGCATAAGCGCGGTGCTCGCAATAAGCGTGGGCCGGTGCGCAGCGAACGCCGTCCGAGCCTGACCGGGCGCGTGCAGCTCCATGAGCATGGCGCCTATGTCATAACCGAGAGCGGCGACTACAAGGTTATGGGCCGCGGTAAGCGCGAGATCATGGATGGTGATACCGTTGCCGTGAGCATTAAGAACAGCCCGCACGGTGAGCGGCGCGCCGTGATCGAAGGCGTGGTTGAGCGCGCAGCCATAAGCGTGGTGGGTACGTACCAGACCGCTGGTCCGCTCGGTGTGATCGAGCCGCTCGATTCGCGCCTGAAGGCCGACTTCTTCATTCTGCCCGAGGATACCTCGGCGGATCGTCTGGGCGTTCACCCGGGTGATGCCGTTGTCGCGCGCATTTTGACCTACCCGACGCGCCTGGAATCGGGCACCGTGACGATCGAACGCCGCATTGGCGGAGATGACGCGCCCGATTTGGGCGTTCAATACGTGATGGCGCGTTACGGCTATACCGATAGCTATCCCGAGGCCGCGCTGGACGAGGCCGAGGGGCTTTCGCTCGATGTGTCCGCGGCGCTTAAGGACCCGCTCCGCCGCGATCTGCGCGACCGCTTTGTTATCACGATCGACCCGGTCGACGCGCGCGACTTTGACGATGCCATTTCGCTTGAGCGCACGCCCGAGGGTGGCTACAAGCTGGGTGTGCATATCGCTGACGTTTCTCACTATGTGGCTTGGGACGGGCATATCGATCTTGAGGCTCGCCATCGTACGACATCGGTGTATCTGGCCGATCGCGTGCTTCCCATGCTGCCCGAACGCCTGTCCTGTGACCTGTGTTCGCTTCGCCCTGACGAGGACCGTCTTGCGTTTACCGTTGACATTGAACTCGATGCGCAGGGTCGCGTGCGGCATTACGATCCGTACCCCAGCGTGATTCGCTCGCGTGTGCGTATGGACTATGACGGCGCCGAGGCGCTGCTGGTGCGTGCCGGCGCGGTGGAGTATGGGGTGCTGGAGGGTGCGGCCGAGGATGTTGCGGCTGCTGAGGCCTCGCGCGAGGAGGCGCTTGAGCGCGGTCTTGCGTGCGAGGAAACTGCTCGCGGCTATAACGTCGACCTCGGCGATTTTCTTGTCGCCGCCAACGAACTCGCCGAACTTCGCCGTCGTATTCGTCGTGCCCGCGGCTCAGTCGATTTTGACACGGCCGAGATTCGCGCTCTATTGGATGAGGACGGAGTACCCGTGCAGATTGTGGCGCGCGAGCGTTCGTGTGCCACGTCGCTTATCGAGGAAGCCATGCTGCTCGCCAACGAGTGCGTTGCAGAGTGGCTGGCAGACCGTGATATCGAGGCCTGCTATCGCGTGCATGAGGATCCGAGCCCCGATAGCCTGCACGGTGCCGCCGTTGCGCTGGCGCAGCTGGGCATCATCGACGATCGCCGTGCTGCCGGTATCGCCCTGGGGAGTCCCGATGAGCTACAGGCTGCAGTTGATGCTGCCGCCGGTACGGCCAACGCACCGCTCGTCAACACGCTGCTTCTGCGCAGCATGCAGCGCGCACTGTACAAGCCGCGCAACGAGGGCCACTTTGCGCTCGCCGCGCCGTGCTACTGTCACTTTACGAGTCCCATCCGTCGCTACCCCGATCTGGTGGTGCACCGCGTGCTCAAACTGCAGTTGGCCTATGAGCAGCTCGGCGGCAAGGACGCCCTGGTCCGTACACCGCGGCTGATCGGCAAGGGGCGCGAGTCGCTGCCGCGCATTCTGCCGCAGATCTGCCGCGCATGCAGCGATGCCGAGCGCGCGGCAGATGCCGCTAGCCATGCGACGCAAAAGATCAAGATTGCCCAGTACTATGAGGATCGCCTGGGCGAGCGCTATGCCGGAACGGTCTCATGGGTCAGCAGCATGGGCCTCTTTGTGCGCTTGGACCTGACGCAGGTCGAAGGCTTGGTTTCGATCAAGAGCCTGGGCAACGAGTGGTTCGAGTTCAACGAGGATGCGCTCACGCTCACAGGTGCCGACACGGGGACTCGCTATGAACTGGGTCAGCGCGTGATTATCGAGGTCTCGCGCGTCAATACCACGCGTGGGCACTTGGACTTTAAGCTTATCCATTAGCCAAATCTCGACTCATGGCGGGAGAGCGGAGGGCGGTCTTTCGGGGCCGCCCTCCGCATTTGGATCATGGCTACCTTGCCGTCTGCTCGGCCGCCCGCTTACCTGCTATTCGAGAGGTAAAACCTACCAAAATAAACCTGTCCCTTTTTGGCAGGTTTACAAGAAAGCGGGGATGAGATGGCGACGGTGTATGGTTATGCGCGGGTGAGTTCGCGCGATCAGAATCTTAATCGGCAGCTGGATGCGCTGGGCGCCTATGGCGTGGGCTCGGCGAATATTTATGCCGACCATGCGAGCGGCAAGGACTTCGATCGACCGCGCTATCGCGAGCTGCTGCACGTCCTGGGAGACGGGGACGTGCTGGTGGTGCTTTCTATCGACCGACTTGGTCGTAATTACTCCGAGATTCTTGAGGAATGGCGTCGCATTACCAAGGAGCTCGGGGTTGCCATTGTGGTGTTGGACATGCCATTGCTTGACACGCGCGCCAGGGCAAGCGGCACGCCGGATGTGACTAATACCCTGATTGCCGATATTGTGCTGCAACTGCTGAGCTACGTGGCGCAGGTGGAGCGCGAGAATATCCATCGGCGCCAAGCGGAGGGAATTGCAGCGGCGCGGGCGCGAGGGGTCCGTTTCGGTCGACCTCGCAAGCCGTGCCCTCCTCAGTTTGATCTGGTACGCGATAGCTATGAGGCGGGCAATATTACCCGCAGCCAGGCAGCAAAGTGCCTGGGCGTGTGCGTGGGGACGTTCGATCGCTGGATGCGCGAGGCGGGGTAGGGGTTTGCGGCACGTCCGATTGGCGCCCACGCGAGGCGGTATCGGTAACAGCCCTGTTACCGATAATGCGATCTTGTTGAATTATTTTGTGTCGCGCGTATTTCCGAGCGGTCGGATTTGAGGGGCGAGTGGTAGAACGCTCGCCCTTTGTGCGCCACGATGCGGCACAATGTACCGTAAAAGCTGTTTATATCCGGTACGAATCGTTCGTTGGTCTTTAATTCTTCTCAACGGAGGTGTTTGAGATGGCAAACGGATTGCTTTTGCGGCTTCGCGAGCGTGAGCTCAGCGCGAGCCCGGCGGAACGCAATGTCATCGCATATGTAAGCGCTCATCCGCACGAGGTGGTCGGGCTGTCCGTCCGCGGTCTTGCCGATGCCACGTTCTCCTCGCCCTCGAGCATTTTGCGCTTTTGCAAGCGCATGGGTTTTGCGGGCTACAAGGAGTTCCAGCGCGAACTGATTGCCGAGCTGGCGCTCTTGGGTGACAAGAAAGACGTTGCCCTCGAGGACATCTCCATGGATGACAGCGTCGAACGTATCGTGGGGAAGGTGATGAAAAGCAACGTGCGCACGATCGAAGCGACGGCGCGAACGCTCGATTACACCGTCTTGGAGCGATGTGCGGCCTATCTTAAGCGGGCACGCGCGGTCAATCTGTTCGGTATCGGTGCCTCTCGTTTGGTCGCGCACGATCTGGCGCAAAAGCTCATGCGTGTCGACAAAGAGTGCCATCTGTACGACGACTGGCATGATCAGCTCTTGTGTGCCAAGAACATGCATGAGGGCGATATGGCAATCGCCTTTAGCTACTCGGGCTTGACGCAAGAGGTGCTGGACTGCGCCGCCGAGGCCCAACGTCACAACTGTCCCGTTGTGGCCGTGACCAAAGTAGATGGATCATCCAAGCTTGCCACCATGGCCGATGCCGTGCTCGGCGTCGCTGCGAGTGAGCCCTTGGTCCGCAGCGGTGCCATGGCTTCGCGTATGGCCCAGCTTATGGTTGTCGATGCCCTGTACGCTGCTTACGTTGCCAGCGACTACGAACGGGCGACGCATGTCATTAAGCAAAACTACATCGAGAAACAGGAAAGATGAGGTGAATGAAATGCTCGATTTAACAAAATTCACGACCGAACAGCGTAATCAAAGGTCTATGGACCTCGATACGATGACATCGCTGCAAATCGTCACGACGATGAATGATGAGGATCTTCGTGCCGTCCAGTCGGTCACGAAGGTGTTGCCCCAGGTTGCCACAGCAATCGACTGGGCTGCTGAGGCACTCGAGCGCGGCGGGCGCGTCTTTTACATGGGCGCAGGCACCAGCGGTCGTCTGGGTGTACTCGACGCTTCGGAGTGTCCGCCCACGTTTGGCGTGTCACCCGATCTGATTGTCGGGCTCATTGCCGGAGGCGAGACGGCGTTTATCAAGGCTGTCGAAGGTGCCGAAGACAGCGAGGAGCTCGGCGCGAGCGACCTGCGGGAGCGTGGACTCTCGGACAAGGATCTTGTCGTTGGCCTGGCGGCAAGCGGTCGTACTCCCTATGTGGTGGGCGGCCTTGTGTACGCCAAGGCAACTGGGTGCAAGACCATTGCAATTGCCTGCAACCAAGGGTCGAAGATCGGGGAGAGCGCAGATCTTGCCATTGAACCCGTGCCCGGTCCCGAGGTGCTGACCGGCTCAACGAGGCTCAAGGCGGGAACGGTTCAAAAGCTCATTCTCAACATGATTTCGACCGGTGCCATGGTCAAGATCGGCAAGGTATACCAAAACCTGATGGTCGATGTGCAGCAGACGAACGAGAAGTTGGTGGTGCGCGGCCAGAACATCGTGATGGGGGCGACCGGCTGCACGCGCGAGCGCGCTATTCAGGCGCTTGCAGATGCCGGCGGCCACGTAAAAACCGCTATTGTCTCGGTACTGCTGGGCTGCGATGCCGAGCAGGCTGCGGTAGCTCTTGAGCGAGCGAGAGGCCATGTCCGTGCTGCGGTGAGTGGCCATGAGAAGAGCAATGCCGATGCCCAATAGGTGCGCGGCGTGAGCTGATATGACATCCAGACGAGATACCCAATACAAGGAGGAGTTATGACGAACAAAGAGCTGGCTCAAAAGCTGCTGGACCTTTTGGGCGGTAAAGACAACGTGTTGGCAAACGCGGCGTGCATGACGCGCCTGCGCGTGACCGTCAAAGACACGGGCAACGTCGACACGGAGGGTATTAAGGCGCTCGACGGCGTGATGGGCTTGGTCGAGGACGACACGATGCAGATCGTGCTGGGGCCGGGCAAGGTGAATAAGGTGCTCGAGGAGTTCTCCAAGCTCACCGGCCTTGCGAAAGGCGTTGCTGACGAGAGCGTGGTCGACGCTGCGGCCACAAACAAGGCCGCGCAGAAGGCCAAGTACGAGTCCAAGCCGGTTCAGGCCTTCCTCAAGAAGATTTCCAATGTCTTCGTCGCCCTGCTTCCCGGCATCATTGCGGCTGGCCTCATCAACGGTATCTGCAACGTCATTAACGTCTCGACGGCAGGCGCGCTTGCGGGCGAGTGGTGGTACCAGGGCATTCGTTCCATGGGCTGGGCCCTGTTTGCCTATCTGCCCATCTTGGTGGGCTATAACGCGGCACGTGAGTTTGGTGGCTCCGCTGCGCTGGGCGGCATCGCCGGCATGATGTGTATCGCCAACAGTGCCATGCCCCTGCTTGCGCCTGGCGCGGCCGATCCTGCCACTGCCATTCTGCTGCCGCTCACCAATGCGCAGTACAACCCCGCAGCGGGCGGCATGATCGCGGCTCTTATCGCTGGCGCATTTTTTGCCTGGATGGAGCGTCAGATTCGCAAGGTTATGCCCAACGCACTCGACACATTCTTGTCCCCGCTGCTGGTGCTCATCATCGGCGCCTTTGCTCTGATGCTCGTCATCCAGCCGGTTGGCGCATGGCTGACGACTGCCATCTTTAGCGTTTTGACCTTTATCTTCGAGAAGCTGGGCGTCCTGGGCGGCTATATCCTGTCGGCAGGCTTCTTGCCGCTGGTTTCCGTCGGCCTGCATCAGGCGCTCACGCCGATCCACGCTATGCTCAACGATCCCGACGGCGCTACCAAGGGCATCAATTACCTGCTCCCCATCCTTATGATGGCTGGCGGCGGCCAGGTCGGTGCCGGTTTGGCGCTGTACTTTAAGACCAAGAACGCCAAGCTCAAGAAGTACGTCGCAGAGTCCATTCCCGTTGGAATCCTCGGTGTGGGCGAGCCTCTGATGTATGCCGTTACGCTGCCGCTCGTTCGTCCGTTTGTAACGGCCTGCCTGGGTGCCGGATTTGGCGGCGCGCTCGCGGCGCTGCTTCACATCGGCACGGTTTCTCAGGGCGTTTCCGGTCTGTTTGGCCTGCTGATCGTCGTTCCTGGTCAGCAGCTCGGCTACGTTGCCGCTATGCTGCTTGCCTATGCCGCCGGCTTTGTCCTGACGTGGTTCTTTGGCGTCGACGAGCAGAAGATCAACGAGTTCTTTGGCGAGTAGTTTGATATCGCGAGCCGTGTTGCTCAGGGCTCGCGGCGCGCGGCAGATTTCTTGATGCTATGGTTGTGCCGGCGGGGCTAACTGCTCCGCCGGCCTTTTTTAAAGGAGTGTTGAAGCGTGAAAACGGGTATTTCGATTTATCTTTCCAACCCTCTGCAGGATATTGAGCGGACGATTGAACACGGTGCCGCGGCGGGTGCGCGCTATGCGTTCACCTCGCTGCATATTCCCGAGGATGGGGGAGCGGCGTATACCGATAAGGTCCGTCATGTGCTGTCGCTGCTTTCCGCCCGCGGCATTGCGCTCATTGCCGATGTGGGGCCGCGCACGTGCGATTTGCTCGGGCTTGAGCGCATCGAGGACCTTCGCGATCTGGGGTTGGAATACCTTCGTTTGGACTATGGCTTTAGCGCCCGGCGGGTCGCGGAGCTGTCCGGTGTATTTCGCATTGTGGTCAATGCATCGACGGTGAGTTCTGATGAAATCGCATCGTGGCGTGAGGCCGGTGCCGATGTGACTCGTTTTGCCGCCTGCCACAATTTTTACCCCAAGCCTTATACCGGTTTAGCTCTGGAGGACATTGCTCGGGTGAATCTTCGTCTTGCGGCGCTTGGATTCGAAATCATGGCTTTTGTGCCGGGCGATGCCAACGTTCGCGGGCCGGTATTCGAGGGACTGCCGACGGTCGAGACGCAGCGCGGTCGCGCGTCAAAGGTTGCCCTCAATATGCTTGAGCTTGCACATGGCGCCGATTGCGACATTGTGTTGGTCGGCGACCCCGATCTTTCCGATGCGGGCTGGACGCAGTTTGCTCATGTTTCCGCCGGATACGTGGACCTGCAATGCGAGCTTGAGCCCGGTTATGCCTATGTACGTGGGCAGATTCATCACGACCGACCCGATTCGAGCACCCTCATCTTTAGGTCTCAGGAGTCGCGTACGACGCTTAAGCCGGATTCCGTGCCGATGGATGCCGGTGCCGGCCTGTCACGAAAGACGGGGTCGATCGCTGTGAGCAATAGCGGCTATGGGCGCTACGAAGGCGAGCTTGAGATTGCGCGGGTCGATCTTCCCAGTGACGAGCGCATGAACGTTGCGGGCCATATCACGCCCGAGGCAATGGAGCTGCTGCCGTTCATCAAACGCGGATTCGGGGTACGGTTCGTTTAGCGTGTGACCCGTGGGCTACAATTGGCCCATCATGCGAAGGCGCCTCGTGTGGCGTGTGCCTGCGTTGGCCGATCTATATTCGGAGGATTCCCATGACCGTACTGTTTGTTGAATATCCCAAGTGCTCGACCTGTAAGAAGGCCAAGGCATGGCTGGACGAACACGGGGTAGAGTATATCGACCGCGATATCGTTTTGGACAATCCCACGGCTGATGAGCTTGCGACCTGGATTGCTCGTTCGGGACTGCCGGTGCGGCGCTTCTTTAATTCGTCGGGCATGAAATATCGAGAGCTGGGCCTGAAGGCGCGTCTAGATGCGGGCATGACGGATCGGGAGTGCTACGAGCTGTTGGCGACCGACGGCATGCTGGTTAAGCGTCCGCTGTTGGTGGGCGACGACTTTGCGATTCCCGGCTTTAGGGAATCGGCTTGGGTCGAGGCGTTGCTGTAGCGGCTGCGGAAAGTGCGACCCGTTTTGAGTGCTCAGGGTGGGACGTGTTTTCCATCGGCGGGCTCGCTCGGCTCAATCCTCGAGCTGTGCCCATTCGTGCGGATCGTAGACCTTTACGTGCTTGTTGGGCTTGCCGCTCCAGTACTCCTCGTCCATAAAGGGCAGATATGCCTGAACACCGGGGCAGATAAAGGGAATCCGCTGCTGTTGCAGTCGCTCGCGCTGTCGCTGCTCCAGGTGCGCCTCGGATATGACAGTCGGCATACCGGACAGCTCGACGAGGCTTGCCTGGATTCGCTTAAGGTCGGGGAGTCCCGCGTGCCATGACATCCGCATGATCAAAAAGGATGCACGGCGGTATTTTGCCTGCATCACCGTGATGGCGGGGCGCAGAGTGGGATGGATTTTGTCCCGTTCGGGCCAAAGGTCAGCAGTGATCTCGAGGCCCAGGGTCTCCCATAGGTAATCAAGCTCTTCGTCCATGGCGCCTCGATATCTACGTGATCATTGATACTTCGATTGTGTTGCCTGGTGCTATCGTTTTCGCGGTAGAATCTGCCAACGGTTGACGGCTACCGCTCGCGGCGTTTTGCCCTTCGTGTGCAGCGGTCGACTTCACAGGTCCTTCACGTGTTGGCCGTATTTGACTGAATTTCAAAAAAGTCAAAATTGGGGCTTGCGTCACGGCCGGACTTCCCGTATATTTCTTTCTTGCGCAAAGGCACAGCCGAGCGCAGCGATGCAGTCATTGGGATGTCGTCTAATGGCAGGACAGCGGATTCTGGTTCCGTCAATGGGGGTTCGACTCCCTCCATCCCAGCCATTGCATTTGCTACATATGGCCCGTTCGTCTAGCGGTTTAGGACGCCGCCCTCTCAAGGCGGAGATCACCAGTTCGAATCTGGTACGGGCTACCAAAATTGAACGCCCGGGCCTCGTAAGAGACCCGGGTTTTGTGTATTGACCGATATTTAAGGCGCGCGTTGAGTCTGCCGCCCGGACCGAGGAGTTGTCATGGACCTGCCTATCAGCTTGGAAGACATCACGTATGCCGAGAACTATCTGGCGCAGGGCGACCTGGCTACGGCGACGCCGCTGCTTGAGCGTCTGGTGGAGCTCGCCGAGGAGTATATCGACGCTGAGTGCAAGACGGAGGAGAAGCGCCAGTACTTTAGCTTCGACAGCAAGTTTGAGCGCCTGGCCTATCGCCGCGTGGAGAAGGATCCGCGCGAGCTGGTGCAGGTCGAGGTTCCCTTTGACCGCCTGTACTCCGACATGGCGTTTGCCTACATTCGCCAGCAGGATTATGTGAGTGCTCGGAATGCCCTGATGCAGGCCGTGCGTTGGGATCCCATGAACTGCAACTATCGCTTGGACTTGGCCGAGCTGTTCCGCGCGCTCGAGGACAAGCAGGAGTGGGCATCGCTCTCGTTCTCGGTGCTGGAGCGCGCGAGCGACGGTAAGTGCGCCGCACGCGCCTACACCAACTTGGGTCAGTACTTCTTGGAGCCCGAGACCGAGAACATTTCGGCTGCCGTGGGCTGCGCGCGTCTGGCGCTGCGCCTGGCGCCCAATGATGCGCATACGACGCGCCTGCTCAACAAGATCCATACCACCTATCCGGATGCCGCGGACGAGAGTGACGACCATGTGATGGGTGAGCTCGCCCTGCAGGGCGTGCCGACCTCGCCTTCGGCCGAGATCGCCATCTGCCTGATCATGTGTGCGACCGACGCTGCGAGCGACGGCGACAAGCAGGAGGCTACGCGCCTGACGGTCCGTGCCCGCGACCTGGTGGGCGAAGAGGCGTGCGCGGCGATTATCAAGCTGGTGCGCGAGAGTGATGCCGAGCTTAACGCCGAGCGCAAGGCAAAGCGCGAGGCTGCGGGCTCAAACGCCGATGGCGCCAAGGAGGCCGGCGATGCCCAGTAAGCGCGAGCGCAAGCTCATTTCCAAGAATCGCTCGGCACATCACGAGTACTTTATCGATGAGACGTTTGAGTGCGGTATTGAGCTGAGCGGTACCGAGGTCAAGTCGATTCGCGAGCGCGCGTGC
This sequence comes from uncultured Collinsella sp., assembly GCA_900542275.1. Classification (GTDB taxonomy): domain Bacteria; phylum Actinomycetota; class Coriobacteriia; order Coriobacteriales; family Coriobacteriaceae; genus Collinsella. The sequence goes on along the minus strand of UQMW01000005.1, from coordinate 4,115 downwards.
CAGATTACCGATACCTTCGCACTGATTCGTGGCGGGGAGTGCTGGCTCGTCGGCCTGCATATCCACCCTTATAGCCATGGTGGCGTGTGGAATCGCGATCCCGACCGTCGGCGCCGTCTGCTGCTGCACCGCAAGGAGATCGACTTTCTTGACGGCAAACTTCGCAACCGCGGCTATGCGCTGGTGCCGCTGGAGCTCTACTTTAATACCGACGGCCGCGTAAAGCTGCTGCTGGGCCTAGGCCGCGGCAAGAAGCTTTACGACAAGCGCGAGGATATGGCCAAGCGCGATGTCCAGCGCGAGATCGACCGCGCCCTCAAGGAGCGCAATCGCTAGGCGTTCTGTATAAGTTACGGTGGAATACGGACTGTTTTGCCTGTTTGAGGGGCTATTCAGTCCTTATTTCACCGCAACTGCGGGCGTCTCATCTTGCTTATACTGTTTTGACACATATGTCTCAAAGGTGGTGTCCGTTGTGGGCGCCGCCTTTTTTGTGGGTACATACATCCATGAGGTTCCAACCCGGGTTAGGGGAGTGATTGTTATGGACAAAACTGCGTTCTTTACCATGCCGAGCGGTCTGTACGTGGTGAGCGCCGCGGCAGACGGGCTGCGCGCCGGCTGCGTCATCAACACTGCGGTGCAGGTGACGTCCATGCCGCCGCGCATTTCGGTTGCCGTGAACAAGGACAACGTCACCTCGGGCGTCATCGCTTCGGCCAAAGCGTTCGCGCTGACCGTGATCGATCAGACCGCCGATATGCTCTACATCGGTAACTTTGGGTTCCGCACCAGCAGCGATTATGACAAGTTTGCCAAATACGAGACCCGCGAGACGGCTCTGGGCATGCCCTATGTGCCCGAGCACGCGGCGGCCCTGTTTAGCTGCCATTTGATCGACACTGTGGATGTTGGCACGCATCTACTGTTTATCGGCGAGGTCGAGGATGCCGAGCGCTTGAGTGACGAGACGCCGCTCACCTACGATTACTACCATAAGGTCCTGAAGGGCAAGACGCCTCCGAAGGCGTCCTCGTATCAAGGCTAGAAATGTTTTAAAAATACTTGCATTATATTATTGAGAATCTATACTGATAAATGAAGTACATCACCAGTCACGTTCGAGAGGAGAACATCATGGCTGAGGAGAAGAAGACGTATAAGTTCGTGTGCGTCGTTTGCGGTTACGAGGTTGAGGTCGATACGCCCGAGCTGCCCGAGGATTATGTGTGCCCGGTGTGCGGCGTCGGTCCCGATCAGTTTGAGCTCGTCGAGGAGTAGCTCGCAGGCACACGACTTGCAGCAATACATAGCTCTGTCCAAGGGCCCCGGTCGAATTCTCGGCCGGGGCCCTTTTCTTCCGTCCCTAAGGGATCACGGCTGCTGTTAGCCGATCCTGCCTGTTGTGAGTCCGGCCGACCTTTTGTCTCAATCTGTAACATCTAACGGTGGAAATTGGGCCCACTTGTTACATATCGAGACAAACCAAAACCGTCCGGCAGAAGATCTCGATCTGTAACATCTAGACATCGAAAGCGGGTCTAGATGTTACAGATCAAGACGTTTGCCTGGGTAGGTGCCCCGCCCCATTACATCCCTGTCAACAACACGACATCGAGAATCGTCACGATGGCACCGATCCCTACGAGCAGCGCGTTGAGCGGGCGCGAATTGGCATATTTGCCCATGACGCGGCGTGAACTGGTGAGTCGTATGAGCACAAAGACCGTAATCGGCAGCTGAAGCGACAGCAGTGCCTGGCTCCAGATGAGACCTTCAAAAGGATTTGGGACGACCAGGCACGCCGCCACTGCGCCGGCGAAACAGGCCGCCACCCCGACCGAGGAATGTCGGTCGTGGATGTCGTATTCCTCGTCGAACATGCCTGCAGTGATGGTTCCCGCCGCCATGCCCGCTGTCACGCTGCTCGATAATCCCGCGAACAGCAGCGCTACCGCAAAGATGGCCGAGCTCGCCGGGCCCAAGATGGGGGAGAGCGTGGCCGCTGCGACGGTGAGGTCGTCTACGACCATGCCGTGCACAAAGAAGGTCGTTGCGGCCAGGATGACCATGGCCGAGTTGATTGCCCAGCCCACGCCCATCGAAAAGAGCGTGTCGAAGAGCTCGTAGCGAAGGCGTTCTTCGATAACCCGCTCGCCTTGGCCTTCGAAGTGCATGGATTGGATGACCTCGGAGTGCAGGAAGAGGTTGTGGGGCATAACGACCGCACCCAGGACACTCACGATAATCGCGGCAGAGCCAGTGGGCATACTGGGTGTGATCCAGCTTGCGGCGGCCTGCGGCCAGTCGACCTTGACCAGCGCAAGCTCGGCCAAAAACGAGAGTCCTACCACGCCTACGAAGGCGATGATCCAGCGTTCGGCACGCTTGTAGGAGTTGGTCATGAGCATCGCCATCGATACTGCCGCCACGATGACGCAGCCCGCGCGCACGGGTAGCCCAAAGAGCATTTGAAGGGCAATCGCGCCGCCCAGGACTTCGGCCATGGTGGTGGCGATGGTCGCGAGATAGGCGCTGCCGAGCACCGCGCGTCCCACGATGCGGGGGAGAAAGCGGGTCGTGGCCTCGGCAAGACAGGCGCCCGTGGCGATACCCAGGTGTGCCGCGTTGTGCTGCAGCGCAATGAGCATAATCGTGGACAGCGTGACGATCCACAGCAGCGCGTAGCCAAACTGCGAGCCCGCGGCCATATTGGAGGCCCAGTTGCCCGGGTCGATAAAGCCGACGGTCACGAGCAGCCCGGGGCCGATATGCCGCGCAATGTCTAGACCTCCGTGGCCTCCGGTGCGGTGCGAGCCAAAGTGTTGTTTGAGATGGTTGAGCATGGCTGGTTCCTACGTTGGGGTGGCGTGGCGCTGCACTTGGGTTGCGCGGCGCCACGCTCTGGGTTTAGGTTTGGGCTACTTGCGCGCCTTGCCCTGATTGGCCACGGCGTCGATCTTGGCGGCGATGGTCGCCGGGTCGCCGATGTAGCGCTTGTCGAGGACATTGAAATCGGTATCGAAGGTGTAGACGAGCGGCACGCCGGTGGGGATGTTGACCTTGAGGATCTCCTCGGGCGTGAGGTGCTCGAGCTTCATGACGAGTGAGCGCAGGGAGTTGCCGTGCGCGGCGATGAGTACGCGCTTGCCGGCGAGCATCTGGGGGCGAATCTCGTCTTCGAAATAGGGCCAGGCGCGGGCGATCGTGTCCTTGAGGCACTCGGTATAGGGCAGTTGATCGGGCGCGACGTCGCGGTATTGCTCCTGGGTGTGGGGGTCGCGACTGTCGCCCGGCTCGAGCGCCGGCGGGCAGACATCGAAGGAACGGCGCCAGATGAGCACCTGCTCGTCGCCGTGCTCTGCCGCGGCATCGGCCTTGTTGAGACCCTGCAACGCTCCGTAGTGGCGCTCGTTGAGCTTCCAGGATTTGATGACGGGCAGCCACTCGCGATCCATTTGGCCGAGCACGATGTTGAGGGTGTGGATCGCGCGCTTGAGGCGCGAAGTGTAGCAGACGTCAAAGTCGAAACCGGCTTCTTTGAGGGCTCGACCGCCTGCGGCGGCTTCTTCGCGGCCCGTGTCCGTGAGCTCAACATCGGTCCAGCCGGTGAACAGGTTGAGTTTGTTCCACTCGGATTCTCCGTGACGGATAAGGACGAGTTGCATCGTCTGTTGGTCTGCTCGGTGCGACATAGGGGCCTCCTTGATCTGGCACAGTGTGCGTGCCGTTTGCTTGACGCCGCAAAGGATACCCGTTTTAGGTTCAAAAGTTAACCAAGACTAACAAAATAGTTGTATTTGAATAGGATGGCGCAAGGGGACTGCCGAAATGTCTCGATCTGTAACAACTGGGGATGGAAATTGGGCCTAGCTGTTACAGATCGAGACAGGAAGAAATGGTCCTATGGAAAATCTCGATTTGTAACAGCTGACCGCCAAAACCGGCCCTTCGTGTTACAGATCGAGACAAACCAAAACCGTCCCGCAGAAAATCTCAATCTGTAACATCTAGGCGCCAAAATCGGCTCCTCCTGTTACAGATTGAGATGTTTGAAGCGGTGAGTTTACAGGTCGAACTTGGGCGCTGACGTACACGTTTGATAGCAAGACGTT
>UQMW01000004.1 GCA_900542275.1 uncultured Collinsella sp. | reverse complement strand
GGGCCGGGAATCCGACGTGCTCGTCGGGGCAACGTTACCTGCCAAAAAGGGAAAGGTTTGTTTTGGTCGGTTTTATCTGCGGAAACGTCGCGCTCCAGCGGTGATCCGCCCTCATCTGTCATATGGAAATCGGCGGCGTTTCCATTTAACGCAAAAGAGGCCGCTTCCCCTAGTAGGAAGCGGCCCCAAATCTTACAAATAGACGATGGTAAAGGGTACTTCTGTTTCGGTCTCTCCTGTTGACGTGCACCTCGTGCCCTCAAGCGTTACTGAGACCACTTGGTCGACATCAATCAACTTCGTTGGCACCCAGATGTTCTCTCCGCTATTGCGCGCATAAGAAAAATATAAGTTGAACACCCCTGCGTCGTCATCTTCGATAGTCTGCTCCGATCCATCCTTGTAGCTGACGGTCAGCTTATTATCAACTGCTTCATAGCCCAGATCATCGATGTGCGTCTGGATGGAAAACGGGCTAATCTCAAGAGTCGAGTCATCGGAGCGGAGTTCCTTTGTATCGACGTACGCTCCAACGCTAAACTCGGGCGTCGATGCCTCGAACGGCTTCGCATCCTCGCCTTCGCCCTCGGTCCACGAGATATTCCAGGTGACCGCATGTTGAAAACCTCGCTCGCGATCCATAGAAGCAAAGTACATCGTGCCATTAATGACAGTATCGCTTGATGTGTCCTTATCAATGGTGCAGCGTGTGTCAGCCCATTCCTCGCCGAACTTCATATCGGGCGTGCCGATGCCCTGTTCTTCTTCACCATAAAGAACAAGTTCGCCGATCTCTGCTGCCGGCTTGTAGCAGTTAACTCCATTTGGATTGGACAACGTAAACGTCACGGCGCCGCAGCCGTTTTGATCGATAGCCATCTCATGGATATCGAGCGTATAACCGTTACCCTCGACGGACAGATTAACCTTCTGGACTGCACCCTCCAGGCTTTGGGGCGCGATGCCATCACCAAACTCTCTGGTGTAGGTGTATTTAGTCCCCGATGAGCCACCGTTGGTCCAGGTAATGGAATCCCCATTGCCGTGGTTTCCCCAGGCTGAGGCAAAATAGCCGGAATTGACAACGGCGTAGGCGACCCCTCCGGTCGCCAGCACTCCGGCAAGGCATCCGATCACGGCAACATACAGAGGCTTCGCGTGACCCTTTCGGCGAAGCGGCTCACCAGCAGCGGCATAAAGAACACGGTCAGCAAGATCGCTATCGGCTTGGACGGACTCGAAGGCCTGCTTGATTTGATTGGATTTCACGGTCGCCCTCCTCTAGGATGAACTTGAGTTTCGATCTGCCGCGAGCTAAACGCGTTCGAACGGTCGCGGCTGGTACATGCAACAACTCGGCAATCTCTGAGGTCGAAAAGCCCAGATAGTAATAGAGCACGATGGGGACACGGAATCGCTCCGGAAGTCGCATAACGTCTGACAGGACCGCCTTGGTCTCATCCTGCGCCGCCGAAAGCGAATCGGCCAGGTTCTCAATATCCTCCACACGCCTCCATGGCTTTCGAAAGAGAGATTTGCATTCATTGATCGTGACCCGGATAAGCCATCGACGAAGATGTTCCCAGCTTTCAAATTGCGCATCGTTTTTGAGTAACTTCAGAAAGACGTCTTGAGCGACATCGTCGGCGTCGGCGCGATCACGCAGGTACGTCAACGCGATTCGAAACACGACATCCCTGTGATCTTCAACCGCCTGTCTAAAAGCTTGTTCTTCCATAATCACCTCCCGGTGATGCTGATGTTTCTTGCTGAGGCCCTCACCATAGATACGCTTTGACCGAACGGAATGTTTCAAATTCAAGCAGGAAAAACCTACCAAAATAAACCTGTCCCTTTTTGGCAGGTTTTCTTCAACAAAAAAGACCCGCTTCCCTGTTGGGAAGCGGGTCTTTGGAAGGGCGGTTAACGTACTTGGAAGTTACTCTTCGTCGTTGTCCTTGGCCTCTTCGGCGTCGTCGGTGTCCACGAGCTGGTTGAGCAGCTCGTCGAGGGAAGCCATGTCCTCGTTGATCGCGCCGTTGGCGGGAGCCTTCTTGTCGTCGATCGGGGCGCCCAGGAGCTCCTCGTCGGCGTCGGCGTGATGCGTCGGAGCGGAGGTACCCAGCAGGATATCGTCCGGACCGTCGGGGCTAAAGACCATCTGCAGCAGCTGCGAGAGGTCTTCCTCGTCGGCAACGTCGTCGTTGTTCTCGAGGATGTAGAGCAGGTCGTGGGCCTCGAGGCCGTCACGGAGCTCCTCGATCGCCTTGGCACCGATACCATCGATGCGCAGCAGATCCTCCTCGGACTTGCCAACCAGGTCGCCGACCGTCTCGATGCCGACCTCGCTGAACTTGTTGGTCCAGCGCTGCGACACGCCCAGGTCGTCGAACAGGTACAGGCGAGCCTTCTCGGCGGAGATGGTATGGCCGTTGCGGGTGAACGAACCGTCAGCACCGCCGAACTCGTCGTAGCCGGCCCAGTCGAGCTGCTGCGGGAGCTGCTCGTCCAGGTCCTTGAGCTCAACCGGAGCCCACTCGGGCAGCGACTTGGCGTTGGGCGAAGCCGGACCGTCGATGTCGACATAACCGTCGGCCGTACGATACGTCAGCTTGGCGTTGGCGTACGGCTTGAGGCCGGTACCAGCCGGGATCTTCTTACCGACGATGACGTTGGACTTAAGGTCGAGCAGGTGGTCGACCTTGCCCTCGATGGCAGCCTCGGTAAGAACGCCGGCGGTACGGATGAACGAAGCGCTCGACAGCCAGGAGTCGATGTTGGACGCGACCTTGAGCGTACCCAGGATGACGGGCTCGGCCACGGGAGCCTGACCGCCCAGACGGGCAACGCGCTCGACCTCGTCGGCGAACTCGTAGCGGTCGACGTACTGACCGAGCAGGTACTTGGAGTCGCCGGGGTTGGTGATCTGAACGCGACGCAGCATCTGACGTGCGAGCACCTCGATGTGCTTGTCGTTCAGGTCGACGCCCTGGCTGGTGTAGACGTCCTTGACGCTCTCGACGAAGGTGTGCATCGTCGACTCGATGTCGGTCAGCTTGCGCAGGTTGCGGAAGTTGACGAAGCCCTTGGTGATCTGGTCGCCGGCGCGAACCTCGCAGCCGTCCTCGATCTCGGGCATAAAGCGCACCGAAGCGGGGACGCGGCGCTCGTCGAGAACACGGGTGTGATCCTCGGAGTCGGTGAGCGTCAGGACGTACTCGGACTTCTCGGGCTTAATCGAGAGGTGGCCGGAGTACGGAGCCAGCTCGGCCTCGCGACCCAGGATCTTCTCGTTGACGTTGCCGACGATATCGAACATACGGCTGACCGTAGGCAGACCCTGCGTAATATCGTCGACGCCAGCGACGCCGCCGGAGTGAATGGTACGCATCGTAAGCTGCGTACCGGGCTCGCCGATGGACTGGGCGGCAATAATGCCGACCGCGGTACCGATGGCGACCGGACGACGGGTGGAAAGATCCCAGCCGTAGCACTTCTGGCACACGCCGTACTTGGAGCGGCAGGTGAGCAGCGCGCGAAGCTTGACCTTCTTAAGGCCGGCATCGACCATCTTCTGGATGTCGGCGACCTTCTCGATGTAGCCGTCCTGCTCAAAGAGCACGGTGCCATCGGGAGCCACGACGTCCTCAATGAAGCAACGGCCGACGAGGTCGGTGTTGAGGTCGGTGGTGCCGGGGATGATGAGGTTGTAGGTGACGCCCTCGTGCGTACCGCAGTCCTCCTCGCGGACGATGACGTCCTGGGCCACGTCGACCAGACGGCGGGTCAGGTAACCAGAGTCCGAGGTGTGGGATGCGGTATCGACCAGGCCCTTACGGGCGCCGTAGGTCGAAATGAAGTACTCAAGCGGCAGCAGGCCCTCGCGGAAGTTCGCCTTAATGGGAAGGTCGATCGTCTCGCCGGACATGTCTGCCATCAGGCCACGCATGCCGCCGAGCTGACGCAGCTGGGTCTTAGAACCACGGGCGCCGGAGTCGGCCATCATGTACAGCGGGTTCTCCTCGTCGAACATGTCGAGCATGAGCGCTGCGACCTTATCGGTACAAGCGGTCCACTCGTTAACGACTTCGATGTGGCGCTCCGTCTCGTTGATGAAGCCCTCCTCGAAGTACTCGTTGATCTGGTCGACGTTGGCCTGAGCGCGATCGAGCAGCTCCTGCTTCTCGGCAGGGATGAGAGCGTCCCACACCGAGATGGTGAGGCCGGCGCGGGTAGCGTAGTGGAAGCCGGAGTACTTGATGGCGTCGAGGATCGGGCCGACCTTGGCCTCGGGATAGCGATCGCAGCAGTCCGCAACCAGCTTGGCCACGTCGCCCTTGACCATCTTGTAGTTCATGAACTCGTAGTCTTCGGGCAGGCACTGGCGGTTGAAGATGATGCGGCCGATAGAGGTCTCGAAGCGCGCGGTCTTGTTGCCGGTGACGTCGTAGTCGACAAACTCGTTCTTGCCGTTCTTGACGCGGAAGATACGGGTGCCGTCCTCGTTGATGACATTGGCGTCGGCAGCGGACACGCGGACCTGAATCTTGGCCTGCATGTCGACCTCGGAGCGGCAGTCATAGGCGTGCAGCGCGTCGTCGAAGCTGGCGAACACGTGGTTCTCGCCCGGCAGACCGTCGCGGACCTGGGTCAGGTAGTACACGCCGATGATCATGTCCTGCGAGGGGATGTTGACCGGCTTGCCGGATGCCGGCGAGCGCAGGTTGTTCGCAGAGAGCATGAGCACGCGAGCCTCGGCCTGAGCCTGGCTGGACAGCGGCACGTGGACAGACATCTGGTCGCCGTCGAAGTCGGCGTTGAAGGGCGAGCAGACCAGCGGGTGCAGGTGGATAGCCTTGCCCTCGACCAGCACCGGCTCAAAGGCCTGGATGGACAGACGGTGCAGGGTCGGTGCACGGTTGAGCAGCACGACGCGGCCGTCGATGACCTCTTCGAGGATATCCCACACAAAGGTGGCACCGCGGTCGATAGCGCGCTTGGCGCCCTTGATGTTCTCGACCTTGCCAAGCTCGACCAGGCGCTTCATGACGAAGGGCTTGAAGAGCTCCAGCGCCATGGTCTTGGGCAGACCGCACTGGTGCAGCAGCAGCTTGGGGTCGGTAACGATAACCGAACGGCCGGAGTAGTCGACACGCTTACCCAGCAGGTTCTGACGGAAACGACCCTGCTTGCCCTTGAGGGCCTCGGCGAGCGACTTGAGCGGGCGACCGCCACGGCCAGAGACCGGGCGACCACGACGGCCGTTGTCGAACAGGGCGTCCACGGACTCCTGGAGCATGCGCTTCTCGTTGTTCACGATGATCGCGGGGGCGTCCAGGTCGAGCAGGCGCTTGAGTCGGTTGTTACGGTTGATCACGCGACGATACAGGTCGTTGAGGTCGGACGCGGCGAAGCGGCCGCCGTCGAGCTGGACCATCGGGCGCAGATCGGGCGGAATGACCGGGATGACGTCCAGGATCATGTTCGCGGGGCTGTTGCCGCCCTTCAGGAAGGCGTCAACGACCTCAAGGCGCTTGACGGCCTTCTCGCGCTTCTGCTTCTGGGAGTCCTCGTCGGCGATGATGGCCTTGAGCTTCTCGGCCTCGGAGGGGAGGTCGATGGCAGCGAGCAGGTCGCGGACGGCCTCGGCACCCATGCCACCCTTGAAGTACATGGAGTAGTAACGGGTCATCTCGCGGAACAGCGGCTCATCGGAGATGAGGTCGCGCTCAGTGAGCTTCATGAAGGCGTTGAAGGCGTCCGTGCGGAGCTGCTTCTCGTCCTTGCACTCTTCCTCGATGTCAACGATGCCAGAGGCGATCTCCTCGGGGGTCAGCGGCTCCTCGTCGGAGAACTCGTCAAAGTTCTCGGGGTCGCCCTGCTCCTTGAGGGACTCGATCTGGCGGGCGCACTCGGCATCGATCTCTTCCAGATCGGCGGCGAGCTCCTCGCGCAGGTCGTCGGCGTCGGCCTCGCGAGCCTCGTAGTCAACCTCGGTGATGATGTAGCTGGCAAAGTACAGAACCTTCTCGAGGTCCTTGGACTTGATGTCGAGCATACGGCTCATCGGGAAGCTCGTGGGGCTCTTGAAGTACCAGATGTGGGACACGGGAGCGGCGAGCTCGATGTGGCCCATGCGGTCGCGACGCACCTTGGCCGAGGTGACCTCGACGCCGCAGCGCTCGCAGACGATGCCCTTAAAGCGGATGCCCTTGTACTTGCCGCAGGAGCACTCCCAGTCCTTGGCGGGACCGAAGATCTTCTCGCAGAACAGGCCGTCCTTCTCGGGCTTGAGGGTACGGTAATTGATGGTCTCCGGCTTCTTGACCTCGCCGTGCGACCAGGAACGGATCTGGTCGGCGGAGGCAAGGGAGATCTTTACCGAGTCAAAATCAGTAGCTTCGAAATCTGCCACAGTCAACTACTCCTTATCAGTGGTCGTGGCGGCGACAGCCTCGGGTGCCTCGGCGGTCTCGGCATCCTCGGCCTCGACGTCGGCGTCAACGCCGGCGAGCGCAGCCAGGTCGTCGAGAGCGGAGGTCTCCTCGGCGGTCACAGGGGCGGAGGCGTCCTCGTCGGCATCGTGCATGGGCTCGATGTCCAGCGCGAGGGAGCGGATCTCCTTGACGAGAACCTTGAAGGACTCGGGGATACCCGGGACAGGAACGTTCTCGCCCTTGACGATGGACTCGTAGGTCTTGACGCGGCCCACGGTATCGTCGGACTTGACGGTCAGGATCTCCTGCAGGACGTTGGAAGCACCGTAAGCGTACAGTGCCCAAACTTCCATCTCGCCGAAGCGCTGGCCGCCGAACTGGGCCTTGCCGCCCAGAGGCTGCTGGGTAACCAGGCTGTAAGGGCCGGTCGAACGGGCGTGGATCTTGTCGTCGACCATGTGGCCGAGCTTGAGGATGTAGGACGTACCCACGGTAATGGGCTCGCGGAACTCCTCGCCGGTGCGACCGTCGAACAGACGGGTCTTGCCGCGCTCGTCAAGCTGGGTGACGAACTCGGGACGCATGTGATCGCCAAAGGCAGCGGTGGCCTTGTTGAGCATGTTCTTGTTGGCACGACGAATGACCTCGGCGATCTCGTCCTCCTTGGCGCCGTCGAAGACGGGCGTGGCGGTGAAGAACGGACCGGGGACGTACTTGTCGGAGTCGGCCTGCTCAGTATCCCAACCGCAGGCAGCAGCCCAGCCAAGGTGGCACTCGAGCAGCTGGCCGACGTTCATACGCGAAGGAACGCCCAGCGGGTTGAGGATAACGTCGATCGGGGTACCGTCAGCCATATAAGGCATGTCCTCGACCGGCAGAACGTTGCAGATAACACCCTTGTTGCCGTGGCGGCCGGCAATCTTATCGCCCTGCTGGATCTTACGACGCTGGGCGACGTAGACGCGCACCTGCTCGTTGACGCCGGGAGCCAGATCGTCGCCGTTCTCGCGGCTAAAGCGGACGACGTCGATGACGCGGCCGTAAGCGCCGTGAGGCATCTTAAGGGAGGTGTCGCGGACGTCGTGGGCCTTGGCACCGAAGATGGCGCGCAGCAGGCGCTCCTCGGCGGTCAGAGCGCTCTCGCCCTTAGGCGTGACCTTGCCGACCAGGATGTCGCCAGGGCCGACCTCAGCGCCGATGCGGATGATGCCGTCCTCGTCGAGGTTGGCAAGCATGTCCTCGGAGAGGTTCGGGATCTCGCGGGTGATCTCCTCGGGGCCGAGCTTGGTGTCGCGGGCATCGATCTCGTGACGGGTGATGTTGATGGTCGTCAGCAGGTCCTCGGCCACCAGGCGCTCGGACACGACGATACCGTCCTCGTAGTTGAAGCCTTCCCACGGCATGTATGCCACGGTGAGGTTCTGGCCCAGTGCGAGCTCGCCATGATCGGTCGAAGGACCGTCAGCCAGGGGCTCGCCCTGCTCAACGGTGTCACCGACGCGCACGAGCGGACGGTGGTTGATGCAGGTGGACTGGTTGGAGCGCTGGTACTTGGCCAGGTGATACTCGTCCATGCCGCCGGCATGCTTGACGATGATCTTGGCGGCGTCGGCAAAGATGACCTCGCCGGCGTTCTTGGCCAGGGTGACCTCGCCGGAGTCCAGAGCGGCGCGGCGCTCCATGCCGGTACCGACATAGGGAGCGGCGGGGTGAACCAGCGGCACGGCCTGACGCTGCATGTTAGCGCCCATCAGCGTACGCTTGGCGTCGTCGTGCTCGAGGAACGGGATCAGCGTGGCTGCGACGGAGAGCATCTGACGCGGTGAGACGTCCATGTAGTCGACGTCCTCGACGGGCACGTCGGCGGGAGCGCCGAAGGAGCCGTCGAAGTCGCGGGTACGGGCGATCACGCTGTGCGGACGGACGATCTTGCCCTCGGCATCGGTCGTGATGAACTCGTTGGTCTTGGGATCGAGCGGCGTGTTGGCCGGCGCGATGACGTGCTTCTCTTCCTCGTCAGCGGTCATCCAGTCGATCTGGTCGGTGGCAACGCCGTTCTCGACACGACGGAATGGGGCCTCGATGAAGCCGTACTCGTTGACGCGGGCGTAGAGGGCGAGCGAGCCGATCAGGCCGATGTTGGGGCCTTCGGGGGTCTCGATCGGGCACATGCGGCTGTAGTGCGAGTTGTGAACGTCGCGGACGGCCGTCGGCACGTTGGTGCGGCGGCTGGAGCCGGACTTGTGGCCGGCAAGACCGCCAGGGCCGAGTGCGGACAGACGGCGCTTGTGAGTCAGACCGGTCAGGGGGTTCGCCTGGTCCATGAACTGCGAGAGCTGCGAGGAACCGAAGAACTCCTTGATGGAGGCCACGATCGGGCGGATGTTGATGAGCGACTGCGGGGTGATCTCGTCGATGTCCTGGGAGCTCATGCGCTCACGGACGACGCGCTCCATACGGCTCATGCCGATACGGAACTGGTTGGCGACGAGCTCGCCGACGGTACGGATGCGGCGGTTGCCAAAGTGGTCGATGTCGTCGACCTTGAAGCCCTGCTCGCCGGCAGCGAGGGACAGCAGGTAGCGCAGCGTCGCGACGATATCCTCGTCGGTGAGCACCGTGACCTCTTCCTCGGTGGTGAGGTTGAGCTTCTTGTTGACCTTGTAACGACCGACGCGGGCCAGATCGTAGCGCTGCGGGTTAAAGAGAAGGCCCTCGAGCAGACTGCGGGAAGCGTCCACGGTGGGAGGCTCGCCCGGGCGCAGGCGACGGTAGATCTCGATAAGGGCGTCCTCGCGGGTGAGGGCGGTGTCGCGCTCCAGGGTGCGCTTAATCACATCGGAGTTGCCGAGCAGCTCGATGATGTCGTCGTTGGTGACGGCGATGCCAAGGGCGCGCAGGAACATCGTGGCGCTCTGCTTGCGCTTACGGTCGATGGAGACCATGAGCTGGTCGCGCTTGTCGACCTCAAACTCGAGCCAGGCACCGCGGGACGGGATGATCTGGGCCTTGTAGATCTGCTTGCCCGAATCCATCTCGGAGCTGTAGTACACACCCGGGGAACGGACGAGCTGCGAGACGACGATACGCTCGGTACCGTTGATGATGAAGGTACCCTGATCCGTCATCATGGGGAAGTCGCCCATAAAGACGAGCTGCTCCTTGATCTCGCCGGTCTCCTTGTTGGTGAGACGAACGTCGGTCAGAAGCGGGGCCTGATAGGTCATGTCCTTCTCGCGGCACTCCTCAACGGTGTGCGCGGGGTCGCCGAACTGATGCTCGCCGAAGGTAACCTCGAGAACATGGTTCTGGCTCTGGATGGGGCTGGATTCCTTGAACGCCTCACGAAGGCCCTCGTCCTTAAAACGCTCAAAGGATTCCCTTTGAACAGAGATAAGGTTGGGGAGCTCCATGGCCTCCGGGATTTTCCCGAAGCTGACGCGCTTGCGCTCAGTGGCAGTGTATGCGTAGGTCACCAGGTTTTTCCTCCTTCACGGAAATGCTCGGTGGGTTGGCGAGGCATAGCTTCGCCAGTTATCGCAACCTAATAGTTTATCAGGTACCGACCGTTGGGCAAGAAAAGCCTTGACGCGATTGAGTTTTTGGAGTAGCAAAGTTTTTCGACAGAAAACACGCAGGTAGATAGGTGTGTATCGAACATCTGTTCATATATTTTCTGTGAACAGAGAGCCGGCAATCGCAACTCTTATAAAAAACGGGCGCGAACCGAGGTCCGCACCCGTAAATGTCGATGCCCGAAGGCTTATTTGCGCATCAATCCGCCGCGCTCGTCGATGGCGTCCCAGAAGGCGTCTGCAAAGCGGGGGTCGCTTGCGGCCATGAGGGCGTTGGTGGCCATCCAGCCAGAGGGAGTGCCGGTGTCGTAGCCCGACAGCGGGTCGATGACGACGGCATACATGGCCTCGCGGTCGAGCGAACGGGCCATGGCGTCGGTGAGCTGGATCTCGCCACCCTTACCGGCCTGCTGGTCGGCAAGCAGGTCCATGACCAGCGGGCTCAGCAGGTAGCGACCGACGATGTACAGATTGGACGGAGCAGCCTCGGGAGCGGGCTTCTCGACCAGACCGCCGATGCGCCAGACAGCGCCCGGCTCGGCATCAGCAACGTCCTCGGCACCCTCGAGCGAACCGACGCGCTCACCGGCGATAACGCCGTAGCGGCTGACTTCCTCGGGCGAGCAAGCAGCGACGGCGATAACCGAAGCGCCACCGTGCTCCTTGGAAACGGCGAGCATCTTGTCGCAGATGTCGCGGTTAGGCACAACGTAGTCGCCCAGAAGAACCAGGAAGTTCTCCCCTGCCACGGCGTCGGCAGCAGAGCGGATAGCATGGCCGAGGCCCTTGGGCTCGTACTGATAACGGAAGTCGACCGGCATACCGCCAGCGTGGGCGACGGCGTCGGCATAGGCGTTCTTGCCGCGCTCGCGCAGCAGGTTCTCGAGCGAGCGATCGGGCTGGAAGTAGTTCAGCAGCTCGGGCTTGCCGGGAGAAGTAACGATGATGGCGTCGTCGACCTCCTCGGGGTCGAGCGCCTCCTCAACGACATACTGGATGACTGGCTTGTCGAGCACCGGCAGCATCTCTTTGGGCGTGCACTTGGTGCCAGGCAGAAAACGCGTGCCAAGACCGGCGGCGGGGATGATTGCCTTCATGTTATTCAAAGATCCTTTCGCAGGCGCAAAAGCGCCCCATGCGTGCGGCACACAGCCGCAGACCAAATTGCGATACCCAAGCATCTTACCGCTGGAACTATATGTCGCTACAAGGCAGAGACAATTCTTCAGCAGGTCAACGCAAATTATTGCTCGAATGGTGCAATTTTATTGCCCAACGGCAGGGCGCCCGATACGACGCAAATCACAGAACCTGGCAGTTTGAGCAACCGATGTCGAGGGATCGAAAAACAAAAAAGACGGAGCTCGCAATGCGAACCCCGTCTGCAAAGAAATCTGGCGAGAAAGCCTGATTACTTGAGGGTGACAGCAGCGCCAGCAGCCTCGAGCTTCTCCTTGGCAGCCTCGGCGTCCTCCTTCTTGGCACCCTCGAGAACAGCCTTGGGAGCGCCCTCGACGACCTCCTTGGCCTCCTTCAGGCCAAGGTTGGTGAGCTCACGGACGGCCTTGATGACCTGGATCTTGTTGTCGCCGAAGCCCTCGAGCACGACGTCAAACTCGGTCTTCTCCTCGGCCTCAGCAGCGCCAGCAGCGGGAGCGGCGACAACAGCGGCAGGAGCAGCGGCGGAAACGCCGAAGGTGTCCTCGATAGCCTTAACGAGCTCGGAAGCCTCGAGAAGGGTCATTTCCTTAAGAGCATCGATGATCTCATCGGTGGTAAGCTTAGCCATTTCTAAGTCCTTTCGGTTTCCGTGCGGATGCACGGAGATCAGTTAAAACACGGCGCGAATGCGCCAGGGGTGCGGCGTTGCCGCCGCGGGTGAAAACAGCGACTAGGCTGCCTTCTGCTCGGAGACCTGCTGGATCGAACGAGCGAGACCAGAGGAAACGCCGTTGACGCAGACAGCGATGTCGCGAGCGAAACCGGAGATGAGGCCGGCGATCTGGCCGAGAAGCTGGTCCTTGGTGGGCAGCTCGGCGATAGCCTTAACATCATCAGCGGAAACGGCCTTGCCGTCGGAGATACCGCCCTTGATCTCAAGGACGCCCTTGGACTTAGCGGAGAAGTCCTTAAGGGCCTTAGCGGCCTCGACCGGCTCGGTCTCGTAGAACACATAAGCGACGGGGCCGGCGAGAATCTCGTCGATCTCGGGCTGCTCCTGGTTCTTGAGAGCGATCTTGACCAGGTTGTTCTTGTAGACCTTCATCTCGGCGCCGCACTCGCGAAGCTGGTGACGCAGCTCCTGAGCCTGCTTAACCGTCAGACCGTTGTAGTTGACGACGAACAGACCGGCGTTCTCGGCGATACGGGACTCGATCTCTGCAACCTTGTCGATTTTGTACTGCTGGGGCATGAATTACACCTCCTCGAATTCTTTCCGGGCACGGTCCGCCACAAGGACGTGACGGGGGCATGTCCAAAAAGAAAGCCCCCGCGCTGCATGAGCGACGGGGGCGAGAAGACATATCTACTCGACCACCTCGGCTGGCGGGAAGTCCCATTAAGCTCGCGGGCGATGCCCGTTTGCACCGGCTGTCTCTGGCAGCGGATTCGTGCGTGAACCGAAAGTATTATGGCGGGGACCCCGGCGTCGGTCAACGGGCGCGAGGATTCGTACACAAACCCTGCATACGCTCCGGCCGGGAGGGGCAGGGCGAGTTTTCCGCTCGGTCAAGTCCTGGGCTCGCACGAAGGCCACATTAAGTGGCCTTCGGCTCGTGCGGAATCTACGGAAAACTCGCCCTGCCCCTCCCGGCCGGAGCTACGGTAACTTTGCTGCGAATCCTGGGCTGATGTGTTGCATCCCTGAGGGCTAAAAGGTTGAAATGAAGGTGGACAGGCGGTGGAGGCCTTCGTCTAGGTCTTTGTCGGAGACGCAGTAGCTTAGGCGGATGTGGCCTTCGGTTCCGAAGCAGTTTCCGGGGACTAGGGCTACGTTTGCCTCTTTGATGGCTTTGATGCAGAAGTCTTCGCTTGTTAGGCCGAATTGTTTGATGCTGGGGAAGGCGTAGAAGGCTCCTGCGGGCTCTGCTGCGTCGAGGCCCATGGCGTTTAAGGCTGCGAGCACGCGTTCGCGGCGGGCTCGGTAGACTTTGAGCATGGGGGTTGGGTCGACGGTCAGGGCTCGGGCTGCGGCGTCCATCTCGAAGGAGACGGCGCTCGATACTAGGTATTGGTGAGCCTTGGCGATCTCGGCGATGACGGGCCCTGCCGCTGCAAGCCAGCCCAAGCGCCAGCCGGTCATGGCCCAGGGCTTGGAGAAGCTCTCGATGACGACCGTCTGTTCACGCAGTTCCGGGTGTCGCTGGGCGAAGCGCTCGTAGCCGTCCGCGTAGACCAAGCGGTTGTATACGTCGTCGCAGACCACGTAGATGCCCGCCTGCTCTGCCACGCGCGCCACGGCGTCGAGCGACGCCGTGTTGAGGATGCAACCCGTAGGATTGTTGGGCGAGCAGATGACGATGGCCTTAGTCGCCGGCGTCACGCAAGCACGAAGTGCGTCCTCGTCAATCTGGAATTGCGCAGGCTCCGTATCCAAAAAGACCGCTTTGGCGTGATTGGCTACGACGATGCTCTCGTACAGGCCAAAGGCCGGCGTGGGAATAATGACCTCGTCGCCGGGGTTGAGCATAGCCATGAATGTTGCCGACAGGGCCTCGGTCGCGCCGTCGGTTAGGATGACCTCGTCGGCCGAAAACGTAAGGCCCGCGTCCCCCATGTAGGCAGATAACGCCTCACGCAGGGCGGGGCGACCGTTGTTGGGCGGATAGTGCGTGTCACCGCGGTCCAGCGCGGCGGTCACCTCGGCGCTAATCACATCGGGCGTGGGAAAATCGGGCTCGCCGAGCGCAAGCGCGATGCACCCCGGGTGCTGGGCAGCGAGAGCGTTTATCCGACGGATGCCGGAGGGCTTGAGCGTGGCAAGCGAGGTATTCATGGGCAGACGCATGGCGTTCCTTTCGTAAGGGTTGCACTAGGATAGCGCGGCGAAGCGTCACCAGACGGTGTAACCTAAACGGAAACCAACCGGAAAGAAGGCGGCATGGAGACGACCGCGCACAGCGATAAGCCCAAAACACTGCAAACCATTGCGTATGTCAGTATTCCCGAGAGCGCCGATCTTGAGTTTTTGCTCTGGGACCTGCAGGATGCCATCGCCGCCTATGCACGGCTTTCCGGCACTGCACTCCCCCGCCCAGTCGACTTGAAGGCAAATGACGCCGGCAGCGTTGCCGACGGCATCGTGCTGGCCATTGAAGATGTGGCTGACGATGAGACGTTGACAGCTATCGAGCAGGCGCTTGAGCGCTTTGGCGGTACGGGAGCGCGCGTCTATGCCGCGATTCGAGCCGCACAAGAGGGCACTGAGCAGGCGTGTGAGACCGCCGTTCGCCTGCACAAGGCATGCGAGAGCCATGACCAATTGTGGTGTGGCGGCGTTGCCATCTGCGCTGGCAGCGGCATTGCGGCGCTTCGCCATTCCCCACGCATGGGCCTCTTGCGCCGACCATTTTCGGAAGCGATGGATAAGCTTGTGGGCGCTGTGCGCATGGGCTGCTCCGTCGAGCATGCACAGCGACTTGGCGGCGGCAATGCCGCCAACGTCGACACCGACGGCATGGTTTGCGCCGAGCCAGCCGTGCCCGCGCCGATCTGGCGAGGCGTTCTGAAACGTCTGGGCGCCCACGCTCAAACAAAAATCTAAACTAAATAACAGCCCAGTCAACGGCTTCGTGCCAACGCTCAACAAGACGTTCCAGGCGCCAGGCGGCATTGGCAGGACTTGTCGAGGGCAGGACGATGGCGGGCAGCCCCGTCCGATCTTGCAAGTAGCGTTTGTAGAGTCGCCCTGCCGTACCGCCGTTACAGACAACGACCTCGATCGGCGCGGCATCGGTAATGCACTCGATATGTGCCGGCACAACGTTGCGAATGCTCGCGTCGCTCGAGCCCTTAATGTCGCAGCTCTCAATCACATCCCACAGGGCCACGCCACCGTTCAACAGCATGGATCGCTTGGCGGCAATGGAGGCATCAAGCGTCGCGGGCTCACCGCTTGCCAAAAGATCGCCCTCGTTGGGCGGCACAGGCATACCGAGGCACGTGGCCATCACACGCCAAAAGCGATTCTGAGGGTTGCCGTAATAAAAGGCATTGGCGCGCGAAAGCACCGAGGGAAACGACCCGAGCACCAAAACGCGCGAGTGCTGGTCGAACACGGGCTCAAACCCATGCTCAATATGTTGATAGCCCTCGTCAGACACGGCCATGGGCTAGGCTCTCAACAGATAGCGCACCTCGTAGGGTGCAAGCTCAAGGGTACCCGTCAGCTCGACATTGGGCGCATCGTCGGCAAGCAGGTCGACAAAGGACCCGTTGAGCTCGCCGGCGGCAAAGGTGTAAGGCTCGCCCACGGCGTTCACCGCCACGAGCACCGTCGCGTCGTCACAGGCGCGCTCGAACAGCAGCTGCTTGTTCTGTATCACCACGTTGCGGTACGCGCCGTAGCTGAGAGCGCGTGCCGCCGCGTCGTCGGCCGAGCGAAGGTGCGCAAGCTGCGTGATGAACGCCGTCAGCTCGTTGGGCGCAGGCTCATCGAGCGCAGGGCGCAGCGCCCAGTCGCCATCGGGGCCGCCCTTTTCGCCAGCAATTCCCCACTCGCTGCCATAGTAGACGCACGGGATGCCCGGCATGCCAAAGAGCATGCCATAGGCGGGACGCAGGCACGACTTGTCGGTGAGGATGCTTGCCAGGCGCGGCACGTCGTGGTTGTCGACAAACGACAGCAGGTGCTTGCCGCGGTAGATGCACCAGGGGTCGCCGCCAAACTGACGGTGCAACGAGTGCGCGATCTCGAACATATTGACCGAGTTAAAGCTGGAGTACAGGCCCTTGTAGCACTCGTAGTTGGTGCAGGAGTCGAGCATCTCGTCGTTGACGATCTGGTTGTAGTCGCCGTGGAGCGTCTCGCCGATCAGCACAAAGTCAGGCTTGAGCTCACGGGCAAAGGCGTGCAGGCGGCGCATAAAGTCGCGGTCGAGCATATAGGCAACGTCCAGGCGCAGGCCGTCGACGCCAAAGACGTCGGCCCAACGGCGCACAGACTCGAGCAGGTAATCGACCACAGCGGGATTTTGCAGGTTGAGCTTCACAAGCTCAAAATGGCCTTCCCAGCCCTCGTACCAAAAGCCGTCGCCATAGCAGGAATCGCCGTCAAAGCTAATATGGAACCAGTCCTTGTAGGGCGAGTCCCACTTGCGCTCCTGCACATCGCGGAAGGCCCAAAAGCCGCGACCGACGTGGTTGAAGACCGCATCGAGCACCACGCGGATGCCATGGGCGTGCAGCGTGTCGCATACGGCGGCAAAGTCGACGTCCCCACCCAGGCGACGGTCGATATGGCGCAGGCTGCGCGTGTCGTAGCCATGGCTATCGGACTCAAGCGGAGGGTTGATCAGCACGGCACCGATACCGAGCTCCTGCAGGTAATCGGCCCATTGGGCGATTTTCATGATGGGGGCATCGGGATTGGACGCGGTACCAGCAGCTTGGGAGAGCTCGTCCTCGGCAACGGGCGCGACGTTCTCGCGCGGAGCTCCGCAAAAGCCCAGCGGATAGATCTGGTAGAACGTCGTCTCGTATGCCCACATAGCAACCTCCCGGTAAGCCCAACACAACGACATCCATTGTATGCCCAGTTTGTATCCTTTTCCCCAAAATAAGTTGCGGTGGAATAGTTCCTGCTTTGGCCTTCAGAGGCCTTAAACAGGAACTAATCCACCGCAACTGATGAGAGGACGTGATTAGGCAACGGGTTTGGCACGGCGTATGGCCGGGAACAGTACGGTGATGGCGAGGATGACGCCCACGACGGTAATCGCCCCGCCCACGAAGCCAATCCAAGCGATACCGGGACCCGAAACCACGGCTCCGCCGATCGCGGTGCCCGTGCCGATACCAAGGTTAAACAGGCCCGAGAAGATCGACATGGCGACGGCCGACGAGTCCGCCGGCGTGTACTTGATGAGCTCGGCCTGAAACGCCACGTTAAAGGCCGTGGCGCAGCAGCCCCATAGTGCGCAGACGGCAAGCACCAACACGAGCGCCGAGGCTGCGGGGGCCATAAGCAGCAGAGCCACCGGCACGCCGGAGAGCGTGATAGCCAAGAACGGGAAGCGATGCCCATCGAACAGGCGGCCAAACAGCCAGCTTCCGAGCAGACCAGAACAGCCAAACGCCGTCAGCGTCATGGTGATGGCACCCGCATCGACGTGCGCGACCTGCGCCAGGAAGGGCTCGATATAGCTGTAGCTTGCGTAATAGCCGGTCGCCATAAAGACCGTGACCGCGTAGAGCGCGATCAGGAACGGGTTCTTGAGCAGCTCGGGCAGCTGCTTAACGGTAAAGCGCTCACCCGCCGGCATGGCCGGGAACACCGCTGCCTGGTACACCACCGCGGCGGCAGAGAAAACCCCGACCACGGCAAACGTCATGCGCCAGCCCACGGCCAGGCCGATGGCACGACCGAGGGGCAGGCCGAAAATCTGCGCGATAGACGAGCCCGTGGCGATCATGCTGATGGCGAGCGCCCCGTGGCGGGCGTCAACCAGGCGCGAGGCCATAATCGAGGCGACCGACCAGAACACGGCATGTGCGCAAGCGACCACCAGGCGCGCACAGACCAGGATGGGATATGTCGGTGCCACAGCAGACAGGAACTGACCCAGAGAAAACACGGCGAGCACGCCGAGCAGCATCCACTTGAACTCAAAGCGCGAGGCAAACACCATGAGTGGCAGCGACAGCAGCATGACGCCCCAAGCATAGACCGAGATCATGATGCCTGCCTGGGCCTCGGTGAGCGAGAACGATGCGGCGATATCAGTCAGAAGGCCGATGGGCATAAACTCCGACGTGTTGAACACGAACGCGCAGCAGGCGAGCCCGATAAGCGGGAGCCACTGCTTGAGTGAGATGCCATCTTGTCTTGCCTGAGTCATGTAGAAACCTCTCCGATTGTCTTGAGCGGTGGGCGATTATATAGCAACGGCCCCGCATCCGTCAGTACAGATGCAGGGCCGCAATCAACTCAATACACAGAGGTTGCGCCGTCAATAAATAACTAAGCCAGCCCCAGCAATATGCCCGCCGAATGCACGACAAACGCCACGATCCAGGCGACCGTCACCTGAAACGCGAACACGGCAACGGCATAGCGCGCGCCCAACTCGCTCTTGACGGCGCCGATGGACGCCACGCAGGGCGGGTACAGCAGCGTAAAGACCAGGAACACGTAGGCAGTAAACGGCGAAAACATGGCTGACAGTGCCGCGGGAGAGGTTGCGCCCAAAAGCACCGTGAGCGTCGAGATGACGCTCTCCTTGGCAATGAGTCCCGTAACGAGTGCCGTCGAGGCGCGCCAGTCGCCAAAGCCGAGCGGGGCCAGCACCGGCGCGATGATGCTACCCAGACCGGCAAGCAGGCTTTGCGACTGGTCGGCGACCACGTTAAAGCGGATATCGAACGTCTGCAGGAACCAGATGACCACGGTAGCGGCAAAGATAATGGTAAAGGCCTTGGTAATAAAGTCCTTGGCCTTATCCCATGCCAGCATCACCGTCGTCTTAACGCTCGGCAAGCGGTAATTGGGAAGCTCCATGATAAACGGCACCGGGTCGCCCTTAAATGCCGTGCGATTGAGCACCAAAGCCGCGATGCAACCGACCGCAATGCCAATCAGATAGAGCGAGACCATGGCGGGAACTGTCGCCTGCGGGAAAAACGCCCCGCACAGCAAGCCGTAGACCGGCAACTTGGCCGAACAGCTCATAAACGGCGTGAGCATGACCGTCATCTTGCGGTCGTGCTCGGATGGGAGCGTACGGGTCGACATGATAGCCGGCACGGTGCAGCCAAAACCGACGAGCATGGGCACAAAACTGCGGCCCGACAGGCCAAAGCGGCGCAGCACCTTATCCATGACAAAGGCCACGCGCGCCATGTATCCGGAGTCTTCCAGAATGGAGAGGAACAAGAAGAGCACGACGATAATCGGCAGGAAGGTCAGCACGCTGCCCACGCCCGTAAGCACGCCGTCGACAGCCAGCGAGCGCACCACGTCGTTGGTTCCGAACGCCTTGAGGCCCGCATCGGCCGAGGCGATGATGACCGCGATGCCGTCCTCCATGAGTCCCTGCAGCGCCGCGCCGATCACGCCAAACGTCAGCCAAAAGACGAGGCCCATGATCACCAGGAACGCCGGAATGGCTGTGTAGCGACCCGTCAGGATGCGGTCGATCTTGACGGAGCGCACGTGCTCGCGGCTCTCGTGCGGCTTGACGACGCAATGCCCGCACACGTCGCCGATAAAGCTAAAGCGCATGTCGGCCAGTGCGGACAGACGGTCGGTGCCTGCCTCGCCCTCCATCTGGGTAATGATGTGCTCGATAGCGTCGAGTTCGTTGCGGTCGAGATGAAGCGCCTCGGTTACCAGCTCGTCGCCCTCGACCAGTTTGGTCGCTGCGAAACGCACCGGAATATGCGCCGTCGCGGCATGGTCCTCGATAAGGTTGGCGATGCCGTGGATGCAGCGATGCAGCGCGCCGCCGTCCGGGCAATCGGGCGCGCAGAAGTCCAGGCGACCGGGACGCTCGCGGAACCGCGCCACGTGCAGAGCGTGTTCCACCAGCTCACCGATGCCCTCGTTGCGGGCGGCGCTAATGGGGACAACAGGCACGCCCAACAGGCTCTCGAGCAGGTTGACGTCCACGGCGCCGCCGTTGGCCGTCACCTCGTCCATCATGTTGAGCGCGATGACCATGGGGCGATCGAGCTCCATAAGCTGCAGCGTCAGGTACAGATTGCGCTCGATGTTGGTGGCGTCGATGATGTCGATGATGGCGTCGGGATGCTCATCCAGGATAAACTGGCGGCTCACGATCTCCTCGCCCGTGTACGGCGACAGGGAGTAAATGCCGGGCAGGTCGGTAACGCTTGCCTCGGGGTGGTTGCGGATGGTGCCATCTTTGCGGTCGACCGTCACGCCGGGAAAGTTACCGACGTGCTGGTTGGAGCCCGTCAGCTGGTTGAATAACGTGGTCTTGCCGCAGTTTTGGTTGCCAGCGAGGGCAAAGTGCAGCGGCGCGCCCTCGGGCACGGCCGTCTTTGCCGCACGGGGCGAATACGTCCCCTCGCCCAGGGCCGGATGCTCCGTCGTGCCGATTGCGGCGTTAGCGCGCGGACCCGTATCGGTGTCGTGAATACCCACGAGCTCGATGCGAGCGGCATCGTCCTTGCGCAGCGTCAACTCGTAGCCACGCAGGCGAATCTCGAGCGGGTCGCCCATGGGGGCGTACTTCATCATGGTGACTTCGGTGCCCGGCGTCAGGCCCATGTCCAAAATATGCTGTCGGAGTGCCTGATCGTCCGATGCCACCGATGCGACAACGGCGTCCTTTCCAATCTCGAGTGTATCGAGCTTCACGCGCTCATCCTTTCGTTAGACGCGGTTAACTGTTTACCGGGGTTAACCAACTCGTAACGACAAATGATAGCGCTCTGAACTATTTTATAAAGTCAAATACCGATGTTTACCTGCGCAAACTTTATGCGGTGCGCCCCGAAAGCTCTTTACGCATACCGCTCAGCGAGATCGAAACGGAACCCGACCGCGCGGTAGCAGTGAGTCGATCACCCTCGACCGACCCCGTGCATGTAAAGGGCGCCTTGCCCATCAAGACGTGGGAGATAGTGCCCGAGAGCTCAAAGAAGTCGCCCTCAGCGCGGGCACTCGAGAGAGCGATATTGAGACCCCTGACATTTAGCACTGCCCTGAGCGCACCGTTCACCCCATGTGAAAACGTCACCTCGCCGCGCTTACTCCCCACCGGCGTCTGGGCCGAAACCACATACGTACCCTCAAGCATGATTCCTCCTCTGAGTAGGCTTTTTGAAATGGCCATCTAGTCTACTTTGCTGCGAGACGGTTTCCCAGAAACCGCGAGTATACAATGACGTTCAATCAACAGATTGCTGCGAGGGGGAACAAGCGTGCAAGGGGACAGATTACATTTGGCACCATTTGCGCCAACGGACGGGATGCGGAGCGACGACCATGCAGGTGGATTCCGGATCGTCGCTTCCTCCGTCCCCCAGCGAATCAAAACGAAGTTGCGGTGGAATAGTTCCTGTTTAATGCTTTAACCAGCAAAAACAGGAACTATTTCACCGCAACTGCAAAAGCCCGCGCTGGCAACAAATGTCACCTGCGCGGGCTTGGTGGGCGCTCACAAAGACACGTTACAGAGGCCCACGTCAGTTATGGATTACCGAACGGCACCGGCACGCGACGCCTCCGTCGGCTTACCAAGCGATGAAGCTTGCCGCAGTCTTAGACTATCGGTGCAATGCCGGCAAAGTGCAGATACAGCGAGATGACCGCCACGACAATGACCACCGCTGCGATCAGCTTGTCGTGCAGGTGCGGAAGTACCGGCTTACCGCGACCTCGCTCGCCCAGCATATAAACGGGAATGGCCGGAGCAAAAAGGATCGTCGTGATCATGACGCCCTGGAGGCCCGTCGACCACACAAGGAACAATGTGTAAATGAAGCCGAGCGTGCCGAAGAATCGCGCCTTGCCGACGCTTGGCGCATGCGGTCCGTCCAGATGCTCCTTCTTCCAACCAATCACCATGTAATAGGCAGCCGAGCAGACATACGGAACCAGAATCGTGTTAACCGCGCAGCTATAGAAGAACTGGTAGGTGCTCGCCGCCACATACGACACGATCAAGAAGAGCTGCGTGATTCCGGAGCTCACGAGAATCGTCACCACCGGGGCATCATGCTTGTTCGTCTTAGCAAACGCCAGCGGGAAGGAACCCTGGCGCGCCGCCTCGAACGGCGTCTCGGAAGCGATGATGACGTAGCCCAGCATCGCGCCGACCAGCGAGAGGATAACGCCAAGGTTCACGATGGCAGCGCCAACCGGACCGATTGCGCACTCGAGAATTCCCGCCATGGAGGGCGTTGCGAGCTGTGCCATCTCCTCGCGCGGCATAATGCCGAGTGACAGCATCGAGATGATCAGATACAGCGTGAACACAGCCGCGAATCCAAGTGCTGTCGAGCGGCCGACGTCACGCACGTACTTTGCGCGACCCGAGATAACAACAGCGCCCTCGATGCCCGTGAAGACCCAGACAAGGGCGATCATGGTCGAGACAACCTGCTCGCCAAAGCCAGGACCAGCCGGCTCTCCCCAGAAGTTGTCCATAAAGATATCGACGTTGAACTTACCCAGGAGCACGATGCTCAGCACAAAGAGCCCCAGCGGCACCAGCTTCGCCAACGTGACGATCGTGTTAATGCCCGCAGCCTCCTTAACGCCACGAAGCACAAGGGCGGTAAGGAACCACAAAAACACGCTGGCGCAAACGATAGAAAGCAGGTTGTTGCCCGCGCCAAACGCAGGGAAGAAATAGCCCAGCGCGCTAAACAGCAAGAGCGCAAAGCTCACGTTGGAAAGACATGCGCTGATCCAGTAGCCCCAGGCGGAGTTGAATCCAATGTAATCGCCAAAACCGGCCGCAGCGTATGCATAGATGCCGCCGGTCAAGTCGGGACGGGCCTGAGACAAACCGTTGAACACCATCATCAGCGCAAAGACGCCGATAAAACAAATTCCCCACGAGACAATAACCGCACCGGTATTTGCCCCGCCTGCCGCCATATCGCCGGCAAGCGAAAAGATACCGCCACAAATACTGGCGGTAATGACCATCATGGTCAGACGAAAGAGATCAAGGCCATTAGGGTCGATAATCTCTTCATTTTGAGCTTTAGAGGCCATTGTATGTGCACCCCCTTCATCATGTGATCGAACGAAAGATGGCCCGGACGTCCCGAATCGGGTGCCGGGCCATCGGTCAAGCGATCATCAGGCTGTTACAGCTGTCGCGTTAGAAGCGCAGTGACAGGCAAGAGAGGCCGCCGTCGACCTTGCGATACTCGGAGGTGTCGACGACGAGCGTCTTGTAGCCCAGATCCTGCACGGCCTTGAGCACGGTCGGATAGCCCTCGGCAACGATGACCGTACCGTTGACCCAGATGCAGTTGGCGCCGTAAGCCTCGTCCTCGGGCACGACGATCTTGTTGTACTGGGCAAAGTCGGGCTTATCGATGAACTCACCAGAGACGAGCATGTTGTTGTCCTCGATGTAGTTGACGCCCGTCTTGAGGTGCAGGACCTCCTCCAGCGGAACCTCGGAACCCTCGAGGCCCCAGCCCTCGAGAATCTCGCAGAACTGGCGAATGCCCTCTTCGTTGGTGCGAGCGGAGCGACCGACGTAGAAATGGTCACCGACCATCATGACGTCGCCGCCGTCGAGCGTTCCCGGAGAAACGATATGCTTGACATGCTCGTCGTCAAAGAAGCGACGGACGGCCGGCTCGATCTCATCCTTCTCGCCGTTGCGGCTATCGGCGCCGGGGTTGGTAATGATGGCGCCGCAGCGAGTGATAACGGCCGGATCTTCGACGAAGCAGCTGTCGGGATACTGCTCGAGGGCGGGCAGCACCGACACGTCAACGCCGCACTGCTCGAGCGCATGCTCGTAATCGTAGTGCTCCTCGATGGCACGCTCGTAGATGGGCTGGCCAAGCTCGGGGGCGCTCGTGATGCCATTGCTCAGGGACTTGCCGGGACGACGGATGATGACGTGGCTGAACTTGGTCATGATGATCCTCCTTGGATCTCTTAGCAGAGAGCGGGACTTCTTCACGCCCGCCTTCCTTTCGATGTCTATATCTTAGGGCAGTTTTCTTGTTTTGTATATTGTATACAATCATGAATGGTAGATATTCATCGGTGAACGTATTCTTACGCATCGGCGCAAAATAGTACGATTTAGCTGTTCGTTCTATAATTCAATTGAGCTATTCAAGCGAAACGTATAAATTTTAGAAATATACAGTTAAGGAACTTAAGCTCATGGAAACGCTCAGAAGGCCCCTGAAGGACCACGTATACGACTATATTTCGAGCCGTATTGACGCCGGCGAGTTGTCCGCCGGCGACCGGCTGAGCGAGCAAGCGATCTGCGATGCCATGGGCGTGTCGCGCACGCCGGTTCGCGAAGCGCTCATCCAGCTCGCAAGCGACGGCTATCTGGACAATCTCCCCCGCCGCGGTTTCCGCGTCCGTGGGTTCGATCAGCAAAACGCCGTTGAAGTCTTTGAGATTATGGGGCCGCTCGATGGGCAGGCCGCGTATCTCGCCTGTCCGAACCTAACCGACGATGACATTACGCAGCTGAAATTTCTCGTCGGCTCTATGGACCTCGCGATCCAAGGCGGTCTCATCCGAAAGTACGACGACATCCAGCGAGACTTTCATCTGACGTACTTCAACCGCTGCGGCAACGACCGTCTGCGCGATATGATCTCACAGCTCGAGCGCTGCTTTATCAAGCGCGATTACGAGACTGTCGACCAGGAGACGGCGTGCGAACTGCTCAATAAAGCCAACAACGAACATGCTCATATTCTTGAGTTGTTCGAAGCACGAGATGCGACGGGCGTGCGCGACTACGTTCGCGATGTCCATTGGAACACAGAAAACGCCCAGTTCACCGTTTGGTAGGAGAGCAACAAGGGACGACGCCGGTCTTAAACCTTGGTGCCAGCACCGCCCAAACTGATCCGTTCCCCCCGTCCCCGAGGGATCATTCTTTTGGCAGCCAAGACAACGCCGATATTTTGATGCCGACAGCGAAAGCCCGCCAGAGCGAGCAAGGTGCCTTGAAACGAGGCGGCATTGACCTTCTGGTCATGCCGCCGAAGTTGAAAGGCAGATTGCCGCCCTGGCGGGCTTGCAGCGTCAAGTGGTTACGGCGTTTGGTAAAACGCCGTAACTAAAACCCGTGGCGCTCCAGGAAGCGGAAGGCTAGGCGGACCCAGGGACGGACGGAAACCTGCTTGTCCTCGTTGTCGACCGCGGTATTGGCGTTGCCGAGCGAAAGGCCGTGTCCACCCTGGTCAAAGACGTGCATCTCGCATGCAACACCCTCCTCGGCCATGCGCTGCGCAAATGGGTAGACCTGCGCGATCGGCGCCGTCTTGTCGTCCGAAACGCCCCACACAAAGGTCGGGGGCATCTGGCGCGAAACGTGCGTGGTGGGGCAAATGTCGGTCAGGTGCTCATCGGTCGCCTCGCCGCCCGTCACCATCGACAGATAGTCGTTGAGCAAATCGCGTCCCGTCTTGCCACCCGTCTTGGGCACGCGCAGGTCGATGCGCGGGTCGCGCGTCTGCATATCGCGCACATAGGCAAGGTCGAGCAACGGATAGCCCAGCACCACGGCGTCGGGACGAATATCCTCCGGACGAGCCCCGGCAAGGCCTGCGAAGGGTCCGGTCTTCCACTGCGTTGCCAACGAGGCGCAGATCATGCCGCCCGCCGAGAAACCCACGATGCACACGCGCTTGGGATCGACATGCCACTCGTCGGCGTTGGCGCGCACGGTAGCGACCATCTTGGCGAGGTCCACCTGCGGGTGCGGAAAGCTCACGTCGCCCGTGGCGCTCGTCACATAGTTGAGCACAAAGGCCTGGTAGCCGCGGTCCAAAAATGCAAACGCCACCGGATCCTGCTCGTGCGGAGCGATATGCGTAAACCCGCCTCCGCCGCAGATGATCACCGCGGGGCGGCGGCCATTGGGCTTGTCGGGCAGCGGCTCGGCACCCAGATACGTAAACGTCGCCGGATAATCCTCGGTCGGCTCCTCGCCCCACAGCGCATGGTTCTCAATAATCATAGGTGCTCCCTCCGTGCGATTCGTGCGCACTCATTTTTCGCATCTAAGCGTACCCCACTTGGGCCTGTGACGAAGAAACACTCCCGCAATAAGTTTCCCTTCAACTGATATATCACATAATCCCAGCTCAGAGGTATCATTAGGCAGCGTAGAATAGGGGCGTTGACCAAGCCGTGAAACACATACGAAACGTTTCCGGCAAACAAAGCGCGCGATATGCGCACTTGATACGTTGGAGGCATCTATGGGTCTGCTCGATTCGCTCAAGTCCACGCTCGCTTCGTCGGGCGAGGCGTCCGTTCCGCCCGCAGCAAGCTTCGCCACCCGCGAAGGCGTCATATACGCCCCCGTCAACGGCGTGCTCGTCAACCTGAATGAGGTTCCCGACGAGACCATCGCCTCGGGCATGCTCGGCCAGGGTTACGGCATCGAGCCCATTACCGGCACCATTTACGCCCCCGCCAACGGCCGTATCGGCGCCACCACCGTCACCAACCACTCCATCGGCATGATCACCGAGGACGGCCTGCGCGTGTTCATCCATGTTGGCCTGGGCACCGTGGAAATGAACGGCAAGGGTTTTGCCCGCTTTGTCGAGATGGGCGACACGGTCAAGGCCGGCCAGCCGCTCATCAGCTTCGACCGCGACGCTATCAAGGCCGCCGGTCACGAGGACATCGTGACCGTCATCATCTCTGAGCTCGACCGCCTCAAGAGCATCGACCACGTCGGCGAGTCCGGAACGCTTATCGGCGGCAATCCGCTCGTCAAGCTTGGCGATCCGCTGCTGGTTGCCAAGACCAAGTAGCCAGGCCCCGCGCCACACAGCCAAAAGGCACCTCGTCAAGCGCCCGCGACCATTTGGCCGCGGGCGCTTTTCGTTTGAAAAACCATCCCGCCAATGCCTTATCTGTATAGCCCAAATGAGCCGAGCTGCTAGAATATCGAACTGTATGGATAACTATCATTCAATCGTTATGGGAGGATACGTGAACCGCACCAAAATCGCGCAGCTCTATACGCACGCCGAGTCGCTCGGCGGCCAGACCGTCACCGTCGCCGGCTGGGTCAAGTCCGTCCGCGACATGAAGAACTTTGGCTTTGTTACGCTCAACGACGGCAGCTGCTTCCGCGACCTGCAAGTCGTCATGAACCGCGAGGCACTCGACAACTACGACGAGATCGCCCATCAAAACGTCTCGGCCGCACTCATTTGCACCGGCACCGTCAAGCTGACCCCCGATGCGCCCCAGCCTTTCGAGCTTTCTGCCATCTCCATCGAGGTCGAGGGCGCGAGCGCCCCGGATTACCCGCTGCAGAAGAAGCGCGCAACCGTCGAGTTCCTGCGCACCCAGCAGCACCTGCGCCCGCGCACCAACCTGTTCCGCGCCGTGTTCCGCATCCGCTCTGTCGCGGCTGCCGCCATCCACCGCTTCTTCCAGGAGCAAGGCTTTGTCTACTTCAACACCCCCATCATCACCACGAGTGACTGCGAGGGTGCCGGCGAGATGTTCCGCGTGACCACGCTTGACCCCAAAAACCCGCCCCTCACCGAGTCCGGCGAGGTCGACTGGAGCCAGGACTTCTTTGGCAAGCACGCGAGCCTTACCGTGTCCGGCCAGCTCAATGCCGAGAACTTTGCCATGGCCTTTGGCGACGTGTACACCTTTGGCCCCACCTTCCGCGCCGAAAACTCCAACACCACGCGCCACGCCGCCGAGTTTTGGATGATCGAGCCCGAGATGGCCTTTGCCGACCTGAACGACTACATGGATAACGCCGAGGCCATGCTCAAGTACGTCCTTAAGGACGTTATGGCCACCTGCCCCGACGAGCTCAATATGCTCAACAAGTTTGTGGACAAGGGCCTGATCGAGCGCCTGGACCATGTGGCAAACTCCGACTTTGCCCGCGTTACCTACACCGAGGCTGTCGAAATCCTGGAGCAGGCAGTCGCTGCTGGCCACCAGTTTGATTACCCCGTCAGCTGGGGCATCGACCTGCAGACCGAGCACGAGCGTTTCCTGACCGAGGAGCACTTTAAGCGACCGACCTTCGTAACCGACTACCCGGCCGAGATCAAGGCGTTCTACATGCGCATGAACGAGGACGGCAAGACCGTCGCCGCCGCCGACTGCCTGGTGCCGGGCATCGGCGAGATTATCGGCGGCTCCCAGCGCGAGGAGCGCCTGGATCTGCTCGAGGCCCGCATCAAGGATCTGGGTATGAATCCCGAGCAGTACAAGTACTACCTTGACCTGCGCCGCTACGGTTCCTGCAAGCACGCCGGCTACGGTCTGGGCTTCGAGCGCTTGGTGATGTACCTGACCGGCGTGGGCAACATCCGCGACGTCCTGCCGCACCCGCGCACCGTGGGCAACGCCGACTTCTAATCGCCACAGCGCCACCAAACGCGTTCCAGCGCATCACGCCAGCGCCTCTCGGCAAGCCGAGGGGCGCTTTTTTCAACAGCATCCGTCAAGCTTTTGGCAAGTTTTTGGTCAGTTGGGCAGGGCTGTTGAAAACTCGACCCGCCGCTTGCCGACGGCCACCGACCGCCCAGAGTGCTCTGCGCCCCTGGGAAAGCCCCACGTCCTAGGCTCCATACCGTCGCCACCCAAAACGGAAAGGACGTGGGCGCCATGACCGAAACCGCTGTTGAAACTTACGAGACCACGACGAGGGGCGCCGCCTCGATGGCAGCCTATCGCGCCGTTCGCATCCTGCAACTATTAAGCGAAAACACCGGCGAGGACAAGGCCATGCTTTCCGATGAGTTGATCCGGCGCCTCGCCCATCCCGACGACCCCGCCCGCATGCCCATCTCGGCGGCGCGGCGCAGCATCTACACCGCCATCTCCGCACTTCGCCATGCCGGATACGAAATTGAGTACAAGCGCGGCGTGGGCTATCGACTCTTGACCCGTCCGCTCACCGACGAAGAGATCATCCGGCTCCACGGCATGGTCATGCGCAACCGCTCCACGCCCATCGCCATTCGAAAGAGCATAGCGCAGCACCTGGTCGCCATGGCGAGTGCCGACGTTCGCGGCTACCTCGATGCACCCGAGCCTGCTCCAAGCGCAGGCGACAAATCCACCAAGGCCACACGCACGCCCGTCAAGCGCATCGATGCCTGCGAGCTCATCGAGCAGGCCATCGACCACGGAACCACGGTGAGTTTTGATATTTCGAGTGTCACGGCACGCGGAGAGGTCGAAGTGGCGCGGATGACACTCCGGCCCTTTGCCATCAAGCAACGAGACGGCATCTCGTATTTGCTGGGAACGGTCTATGACGCGCGAGGCGCCGACGACACGCTGCGTACCGTTGAGATCGGCCGCATGAGAAACGTCACCACACGTCTCCTTGACGGCAAGAAGCTCTTCGCCGTCCTGGACGAGGACGATGCCTCCTCCGCCGCATAAGACCCTCCGCCGCCCATTCGACTACCCGTACCGCCCATCCGATTCTGTATTAAAAAACCCGCCAGGCTGTTGTAAAAATGGACATCAGCGCTACTATAGTTCCACTTGCACTTTGTCCCAGTGCAGTGTTTCCAGCCATTTTTATACTGGGGGTAATGATATGAAGGACATCACCATCAGCCGCAGGAGCCTTCTGGTCTCCGCCGGTCTGCTCGCGCTCGCCCCGCTCGCCGGATGCGGCGGCAACTCTGGTTCCGGCTCTGCTGCCGCCGGTTCCGACTACACCATCGGCGTTCTGCAACTCACCGAGCACTCCGCACTCGATGCCGCCAACGACGGCTTTGTCAAGGCCATCAAGGAGAGCGGCCTTAAGGTCAAGATCGACCAGAAGAACGCCCAGAACGACCAGTCCACGTGTAAGTCCATTGCCGACAAGTTTGTGGGCGACAACGTCAACCTGATTTATGCCATCGCCACGCCCGCCGCGCAGGCTGCCGCCGGTGCCACGGCCGATATCCCCATCGTGGGCTGCGCCATCACCGACTACGCCGCCTCCGGCCTGGTCCAGGACAACGACAAGCCCGGCACCAACGTCACGGGCGCCTCCGACCTCACCCCGGTCGCCGAGCAGCTCGAGATGATGCAGAAGGTCCTGCCCGACGTTAAGAAGGTCGGCTTGCTCTACTGCACCGCTGAGTCCAACTCCGACGTCCAGATCAAGGCCGCCAAGAAGGAACTCGACAAGCTGGGCCTCGAGTACACCGATTTCACCGTCTCGAGCTCCAACGAGATTCAGTCCGTCGTCGAGTCCGCCGTGGGCAAGGTCGACGCGCTGTACTCCCCCACCGACAACACGATTGCCGCGGGTGCCTCGCAGGTGGGCCAGATCTGCAAGGAGAATAAGCTCCCCTTCGTGACCGGCGAGGAGGGTATGTGCATGGCCGGCGGCCTGTTCACCCTCTCCATCAACTATAAGGACCTGGGCTACGCCGCGGGCGAGATGGCCGTTAAGATCCTGAAGGGCGAGGCCAAGCCCGAAGACATGCCGATCAAGCACCTCTCGAGCAAGGACCTGGTCGTCGTCAAGAACGACGAGACGGCCGAGGCCCTGGGCATCGACCTTTCCGCTCTGGACGAGTAGCGCCATGCGCGGTAACGCGTCTAGGGCCCGCACGCGCGCCACAGCCGCGTTATTCAATATCTGAGCCACAGGGGCGAACGCCAAAGACCGGCGTTCGCCCTGCTTGTTACGGATGAGACAAAACATCCGGCCACAGCTCTTTCATGCATTGTTACCGCTATCATGGTGACTCACGTGTCCACCCTATCCTAGGAGGTATGAAGCATGCTCATTGCATTGCAGGGCGCCGTTTCGCAGGGCGTCCTCTGGGGCATTATGGTGCTTGGTGTGTTTATCACGTTCCGCCTGCTCGACATCCCCGATATGACCTGCGACGGCAGCTTTGCCCTCGGCGGCTGTGTCTGCGCCGTACTCATCGTCAACAATAACGTCGACCCGCTGCTCGCCGTGCTTGCCGGCATGTGCGCCGGTGCCATCGCCGGTGCCGTCACGGGCATTTTGACCACCGTCTTTGAGATCCCCGCAATCCTTGCCGGAATCCTAACGCAGATCAGCCTGTGGTCCATCAACCTGCGCATCATGGGCAAGTCCAACACGCCCATCCTCGCCAAGGGCACCATCTTCTCGTCCGTCAGCAACATGACCGGCCTGCCGCAGTCCACCGTTGCCATTATCTTGGGCATCTTGCTCGCCGTGGCTATCGTTGCCATCCTGTATTGGTTCTTTGGCACCGAGATCGGCTCGGCACTGCGCGCTACCGGCAACAACGAGTACATGATCCGCGCCCTGGGCGTCAACACCAACTCCACCAAGATGATCGCCCTCGTGCTCTCCAACGCCCTCATCGGCCTCTCTGGCGCGCTTATCTGCCAGAGCCAAAAGTATGCCGACATTGGCATGGGTACCGGCGCCATCGTTATCGGTCTTGCCGCTATTGTTATCGGCGAGGTGCTCGGCCGCCTGCTGCCCGGCGGTCTCACGCAGTTTAGCGTCCGTCTTGCCTCCGCCGTCTTTGGCTCCGTGGTGTACTTCCTCATCCGCGCCATCGTGCTGCAGTTGGGCATGGACGCCAACGACATGAAGCTGCTCTCCGCCGTGATCGTCGCCGTGGCCCTGTGCGTGCCCGTGGTTTGGGAGCGCTACAAGCTCCGCAGCTCCTATACGAGGGGAGATGAGGCAGATGCTTAAGCTCTCGCACGTCAAGAAGACCTTTAACAAGGGCACCGTCACCGAGAAGCGCGCGCTTACCGGCGTCGACCTTACCCTCAATGATGGCGACTTTGTAACCGTGATCGGCGGCAACGGCGCCGGCAAGTCCACGCTGCTCAATATGATCGCCGGCGTGTATCCGCTCGATTCGGGTGTCATCGAGCTCGACGGCACCGACATCTCGCGCCTGAGCGAGTCGCAGCGCGCAAAGTACCTGGGCCGCGTGTTCCAGGACCCCATGCGCGGCACCGCAGCCGACATGCAGATCGCCGAGAACCTGGCCCTCGCCAAGCGCCGTGGCCAACGTCGCGGTCTTTCGTGGGGCGTCACCAAGGCCGAGAAGGACGAGTACGTTGAGTTGCTCAAGCGCTTGGACCTTGGTCTGGACACGCGCCTCAACGCCAAGGTCGGCCTGCTCTCGGGCGGGCAGCGCCAGGCACTCACCCTGCTGATGGCCACGCTCACCAAGCCGCGCCTGCTGCTGCTCGACGAGCACACCGCGGCCCTCGACCCCAAGACGGCCTCTAAGGTGCTCAATCTGACCGAGGAGATTGTCGACGAGAACCACCTGACCACGCTCATGGTCACGCACAACATGAATGACGCCATCCGTCTGGGCAACCGCCTGATCATGATGCACGAGGGCCACGTGATCTACGACGTGGCAGGCGACGAAAAGAAGTCGCTCACCGTGGCCGACCTGCTGCAGAAGTTCGAGGAGGTCTCGGGCGGCGAGCTCGCCAACGACCGCATGCTGCTGAGCTAAAACCTGCCAAAAAGAGACAGATTTATTTTGGTAGGTTTTACCTGCGCAAACGTTAAAACCGCCGCAAAGGGACAGACACCTTTGCGGCGGTTTTCGCATATTATGTCGATAATCCAGCATCAGCAGGGACCACTGGTTAAGAACTAAGGAAACTGCCATGAGAAGACCTCTTCCCCGTCTTGCCTGACCGCCGCACTCCTTGCCGGCGTGCTCGCCGACGCCCCAGCTTACGTCACCGCGGCCACCCTATCTCAAGTTATCGGCGCGTCCGATGTGATCGAACGGGCTTCTTGATGGGTATCATGGTTGAACGATCATTAGGAGGTTTTCCCTACATGGAATTGTTTGAGCCAATTCTTCATTTCTTTGCACAACGATGGGTCCACAACATCATCTGGGCCGGTATCTTGGCCATCGGCACCGCCGTTGCCGCCAAAATCGCGTCCAAGACCCTGCACCACCTGCTTAACCGCGATGATAACCCGCTCCCAGCATCGAGCATCTTCATCAACATCACACGCGCCGTCATCTGGATGATCGGCGGCAGCTTTATCCTCGACAACTGTTTTGGCATCAACGCAAACGCCCTCGTCGCCGCTCTTGGCGTCGGCGGCATCGCCATCTCGCTCGGCTTTCAGGACACGCTGTCGAACCTTATCGGCGGTATGCAGGTGACCTTCATGGGCATCATCAAGCCCGGCGACAATATCGAGGTCGGCGGCGTGTCGGGCGTGGTCCAAGACATCACCTGGCGCCACACGACCATCGAGGATGCCTGCGGGCAGACCATCATTGTGCCCAACTCCAACATCTCCAAGAACACGCTCGTGCATCTGATGCCCTTTGGGCGCGTGGCCGTGCCCGTTGCCGTAAAGGACACGTCTAAGTGGGCCTCGCTGGACGCGCTGGCAGATGAGCTTACCGACGCCACCAAGGCCGCGGTGCTTCCCATCTCTGGCTTTGACAAGGAGCCGTACGTGCTCTTTAGCGAGATCGGCGACTTTGGCATCAAGGGCAAGATCATCTTTATCGTCAGCGACGACAGCACCACCTTCACGGCAGCCGACGCCTGCATCCGCGCCATCGCCCCCATCATCGCCTAGACCACCACAAAGGAGCACCTTTGTGGTGGTTTCGCATCGTGGTACCATGGTTTATATCGTTGTTTAAACGACTAAGGGAGTAGAGACCATGGAAGAGGCCTATCGTCAAGCACGCAAGCGCGGCGAGCAAGGACGTCGACGCGCCATCAGCCAAAGCGAGCATCCATACCTTACGGACCTCGACAGTTTGGTTGCTCAGCTCCCCTTAGGTCAGCGAGAGAACGTCGGCCTTCGGGATATTCCGCTCGAAATGGTCGTCGGCACGGTCACCAAGGGCCGTCAGTCCGCCTTTTCATGCAACTTTATGCCCCTGCTGCCGTTTAACACCGAGTTCGCTCGCAAGTGGTCCAACCTCTACGACATCCAGGTAACCGAGGGCTATCGCGACCCCATCATCGTCACCGAGTTCATGCATCGGTTCTATGTCCAGGAAGGCAACAAACGCGTCAGTGTCCTCAAATTCCTGGACGCTCCAACGGTTTCGGCCAAGGTCACCCGTCTCTATCCCGGCAAATGGGATTCCGTCGAAAGCCGCCTGTACGGCGAGTTCTGCGCGTTTTGGCGCGTCTGTCCCCTATACGAGATAGAGTTCTCGCGTGAGGGAAGCTACGAGACGCTCGCCAAGATGCTCGGTCAGAACCTTATCGAAAAATGGCCGCAGAAAAAGGTCGACTACCTGCGCCACACCTTCCTGCTCTTTAAGCGCGCCTACCTTCGCGCAGGCGGCGACCACCTGGACATTACGCCCGCCGACGCCATGCTCGTCTACCTCAATGTGTACAACCAGGACCGCCTGCTGGATACGCCGACGGATATCGTCGTAAACCGCCTGTGCAAGATTTGGCGCGAGCTGGTCATTGCCGGCAAAAATGACGAGGACAAGGTCGATCTTGTCGAAGCACCAAGCGTCGATGAGGAGGAATCGCCCGCCAAGTCCACCTCCGGCATGCTCAACTTCTTTATGGGCAAGACCGTCTATTCGGCGGCCAATCCCCTGCGCATCGCCTTTATCCATGAGTTCCCCTGTGCGACGTCGAGCTGGGACAGCCTGCACGACCAAGGACGTCAGTATCTCGATGAGCACTTTGGCGGTATCGTGCGCACCGAGGCGTTCGAGGACTGCCACGATCCGGACGTGTTCTACGCCGCCGTGGAAACGGCTGTCAAACATGGGGCAAACGTCATCTTCTCGACCTCGCACCGCCTGATGGAATACACGCTCAGGGCTGCCGTTGAGTATCCCCAGGTTCGTTTCCTCAACTGCTCTATCGGCCTTCCCCACCAAAGCGTCCGATCGTACTTTGGCAAGATGTACGAGGCCAAGTTTCTCCTGGGCGCCCTTGCCGCCAGCATGGCGGACAACCACCGCATCGGTTATCACGCGTCAGTCTTCGCCTCGGGCGCACTTAGCGAGATCAACGCCTTTGCGATTGGCGCCTCGCTGCTCGACCCCCGTGCGCAAATTATCCTGACCTGGGGCGATGTGCCCGCCGGGGGCCTTGCCGAGGCCATGTGCCGCGAAGGTGTAAGCGTCATGACCGGCGCCGACATGTCAAAGTCGCTCGAAGACCCCGCGGCCTACGGGCTCCATCGCCTAGTCGACGGCGAGGTTGCCGGTATCGCCATGCCGGTATGGAACTGGGGCCGATACTACGAACTTATCGTGCGAAGCCTACTGCATGGAGCCTGGGATGAGACCAGTGACGACAGCCAGGTACGCGCCGTCAACTACTGGTATGGCATGAGCTCGGGGGTTATCGACATTCGCTACGCTCCGGGCCTGCCCTATCAGACGCGCAAGCTTGTTCAGCTACTGCGCAATGGCATCGTCGAGGGCTCCATCAATCCATTTGGCGGCGAGCTCCATAGCCAAGACGGCGTGGTGCAGATCGAGGGCTTTCCCCCACTGCCGAGCACGCAGATTGTCGAGATGAACTGGCTGGCTGACAACGTTATAGGCTCGATTCCGCAGCTCGATAACGAGGCGGAGGTCCGTGCCCTATGAATATCCTAGCCATTGCCGATGTAGAGGAGCGCTGCCTGTGGGAATGTTTTCGCAAGGAGCGCTTTGAGGACGTTGACCTGATTCTATCCGCAGGCGACCTGGATCCGGACTATCTTGAGTTTTTGGTCACTGTCATCAACAAACCGCTTGTGTACGTTCGTGGCAACCACGACGACCGCTACGCGCGCCATGCACCGGGCGGGTGCATTTGTGTTGAGGACAGCGTATATGTGTACCGAGGTATTCGCATTGCGGGTCTGGGCGGTTCCATGCGCTACCGCGACGGCGCCAACATGTACACCGAGCGCGAGATGGCCAAGCGTGTGCGCAAGCTGTCCCGCAAAGTGAGGATGGTCTGCGGCTGCGACATTCTGCTGACCCATGCACCCGTCGCAGGCATGGGCGACCTGGACGACCTGCCGCATCGAGGATTCGAGTGCTTTAATGCGGCTCTTGAGTCTTGGGGTCCCGACTATATGATTCACGGGCATGTGCACCAAAGCTACGGCCCCAACTTTCAACGCGAGCGCCAACACCCATGCGGAACGAAGATTGTCAACGCCTGCGGCTATACCAAGATCGAAATTGACGAGGCGCGCTACCCCACGCGCGGTTGGAAGGCCGCTTGGCTCAACTCGCAAACCATGCGCCGCGAGCTCAAACGCCACGAAGCAATCGAGTCTTCAACCGCCAGAACCCCCTGGTAACTGCCAACAACCACCACGAAGGGGATAGGCACCTTTATGGTGGTTTTGCTGACTCGTCCGACCTGTCCATCACGGTGCTTGTGTAATTAACGAGAACACTCATTGTTTTGTAAGGACGGCGCTCACGTGCCGTCTTTTTTTGTCAACTTATGCAGTCTCGACCGTGTTGTATGTAGAGGGACCTCGCGAGACGCCTTCCCTATATCCACCACGACCAATTGGAGGTGACACTATGCCTGCACGCCGTAACCGCAATAGCACGCTCCGATGCGATGCCGATCAGATCGAGCGGGAAGCAAAGCGCTTGGTCGACACGTATTCCGACCTCATCCTTCGATTGTGCTATTCGGCCCTTGGATCCGCTGACGACGCTCAAGACATCTGCCAGGACACGCTGATCAAGATTCTCCAACGCACTCAACCGTTCGACTCGCTCGAACACGAACGTGCTTGGGTGATCCGAGTCGCACTGAACGCATGTCGCGATATCGGCCGTACGCACGCGAATCACCCGGTTGTCGACCTCGATTCGCTCCCCGATTTCTGCGCACCCGTAACACATACCGAGCAAGAATTCGCGCAACGCGACTGCGCCATTCTTTCCGCTGTCACGGCCCTGCCTCAAGCACAGCGCATCGCCATCTTTTTGCACTACTACGCAGGCATGAGCATCAGGGAAATCGCAGACGCCGTTCACGCGACGCCAGCTGCAACCGCCCAGCACCTTAGCCGCGGACGTGCGTCACTTCGGCTTTCCTTGAAAGGAGACCACAATGACTACGAATTCGAATGACTATCGCCACGCCCTGGAGCACATTTCGTTTACCGATAATGCGAAGCAGCACATGGCAAACTCGATTGCTCAGTCCGTCGCCTCGAGCGATGCGGCGACCGCTCAAAGCAACTTTAATGGCACGCGACGCAAGCCGCGCATCGCCCGCCATCCCGTAAGAACAGTCGCTCGCATTGCCGCTGTAACGGCAGTCCTCGCTATCGTCATTGGAGGCGCTGGCACGGCTATGGCAACAGGCGTCCTGCCGCTTCCTTCTGACATGCTTTCCGACATCTTTGACGGACCTGCTTCTCAAACCGAGATCATCGACCGTATTGGCCGGCCCGTCGGTGCTAGCTGCTCCAACAACGGAGTCACCGTGACCGCCGACGCCATCATGGGCGACAAGGATATGGTTACCATCGCCTATACGCTTACGTTCGACGATCCCGCTGCCCTGAAAAAGCTTTCCGAGCCGGGCGAGAACGGAACTATCGCCGGAAGTGTCGATGGAAACGTATACGTTGATGGCGAGCATGGCGGCCAAGGCCAATCATGGCTCATTGACAAGAACCCCAATGACTCCAGCATTCAATACTTTGCACAGTTCAGCGTTGAATCACCCGGCCTTATGGGCAGGACCGTCCGCACGCATATCAACTCTCTCGTTGTGCCACGTGCTGGCAAAGAGCTTCCCGAGTATAAGAAAATACTTACGGGCCCATGGGATCTTAAGTTCCAGCTGAATTACGAAGATACATCCGTTACGATTCCCGCGCCCAAATCGGTCAACTTTAACGGCACCAAGGCGACGATTCAAGAGGCCACCGTATCCTGCGTTGGCGTTTCAGTCCGCTACAACATAGATCGTTCCATCGAACACGACAACAACAGCGGCAAGATGTCTCAAAACATGGAGGAGTCTATGGATGCCGTTGGCAACATACCCCTCATCGTGACGTTCAAAGACGGTCATGTTGAGGACGCAACCAGCCACAGCGGCTATTTCGCAAATAAACTGGATAACGGCACCACTGATGTCCACAAGACCTGGCCGTTCTCGCAAGTTTGTGACACAGACAAGATTGCAAGCGTACAAATTGGCGATACGGTCATTCCCATGAATTCGTAACGCTACGCGGCTCGTATATGCACCCGGTTCCGCACTTCGCGTCTAAAGATGCGCTGTCATCGAGCAGCGTGAGCGCAAGGCCGCCCGTATGGTCGGCTGGGAACACCTCGTTGCGCTAAAAACCACCACGAAGGGGACAGGCACCTTTGTGGTGGTTTTGCTGACTCGTCCGACCTGTCCCAACGGTTTGTCTCAATCTGTAACAGGTAGGGCCCAAATAATCGGTTAGCTGTTACAGATCGAGACAGACCACGGATGCTCGGCCGAAAATCTCAATCTGTAACAGGTAGGAACGATTTTGCCCCTTAGATGTTACAGATTGAGATATTTGACAGCTTGAATCGGCATCGCCTACAGCGCGGCGACGACCTTGTCGCCCATCGTCGTGGTGTCGAGGATCTTATCTGCCGGGGTGTTGACATCGGCGATGTCACGGGTGCGCCAGCCCTCGTCGAGCACGCGCGCCACGGCGCTCTCGATCCACGCGGCTTGCTCGCCCATGTCGAGCGCGTAGGTCAGCAGCATCGCCACCGACAAGATTTGAGCCAGCGGATTGGCCACGCCGAGCCCCGCGATGTCAGGAGCGCTGCCAGCGCTCGGCCCAAACAGCGATACGCCATCATCCAGCGAGGCAGAGGCAAGCATACCGAGCGATCCGGTAATCTGAGCCGCCTCATCGGACAGGATGTCGCCGAACATGTTCTCCGTCACCACGACGTCAAAGTCTGCCGGTCGACTGATGAGCTGCATGGCGGCGTTGTCGACGAGCAGGTCCTCAAGCTCCACGTCGGAGTACTCCTCGTCTTGCACGCGATGCACGATCTCGCGCCACATGCGGCTCGTCTCCAGCACGTTGCGCTTATCAACGCTCGTCACCTTGCCGCGACGTTTGCGCGCCGCCTCAAATGCCTGGCGCGCAATGCGCTCAATCTCGTACTCGCGATACTCCATCACGTCGACCGCACGCTGACCGGCCGCACCCGCAGCGCCCGCGCAGGTCACGGATGCGGGCGCCAAAGTCCCACGGCATGTTGTAGCCCATCGTATCGGGGATGTTCACGACCGTGGCACCGGCCTTTACGGCCGCCTCGATAATGCGCACCAGAAACTCCTGATCGGAGCGGCCGGCATCCTCGGCATAAAACTCAACATCGTCAACGAACTTGCGAGCATGTTTGACGGCATGGATCGCTCACTCAATTGCCCTTTCCTCAGTCATATGGAGCTTGTCGCGCAGGTGACTGGTGCTCACACCCAGCCCTGTATGGATACGGGGCCTCTGGGCCGTTTTGAGCGCCTCTGCAGCCACTTCGATATCCCTGTCGACAGCGCGCGTCAGGCCGCATACCGTGCATCGGTCGCCCGCAATCTTGCCAATCTCCTGTACGGAGCGAAAGTCACCAGGACTCGAGATGGGAAAGCCCGCCTCGATAACGTCCACGTTCATGCGCACCAGCTGGCGGGCGATGAAGAGCTTTTCCTCGGTATTCATGCTGGCGCCCGGCGACTGCTCACCGTCGCACAGGGTGGCGTCAAAGATTGTGATTTTGCGGCTTATATGTTCCTCCTGATTGACCGTTTTATGACAGATGGCTTTCAGGAGAGAGAAGGCCTAGAGATAGAAAAATACCCGTGTCGCTCATCACGCCTGAAAGCGGCAGACGATAGCGCACCCGGGTACAACAAATCGTTATAGCGAGATTACAACCCTAGCGCGCTATCCAATCTAGTAGCGCTAGGCCTAGGAGCTGTTGCGTGTTCTTAAACATGTTGGGCTCCCTTCGGCCTCGGGTAGTACTACATCGCGCTAAAGTACAACACAAGTAAAACCACCACAAGGGTGCCTGTCCCCTTCGTGGTGGTTTCGTTGACTCAAAAGCAAGAGACCCGGTCCTGCACGAGGCAGAACCGGGTCTCTTTAGCAATGCTTGCTTTGCTCAGGCAGTAACTGTTAGTTACTCAGCCAGGAAGTCGCGCTGGATAGCGGGATCGACCTTGACGCCAGGGCCCATGGTGGAAGACACGGAGATGGACTTGACGTACTTGCCCTTAGCAGAAGAGGGCTTGACGCGCAGGATCTCGGTGTACAGGGCAGCGTAGTTCTCGACGAGCTGCTGCTCGGTGAAGGACTTCTTGCCCAGGGGCACGTGGCAGATGCCGTAGCGGTCGGCGCGGTACTCAACGCGGCCAGCCTTGAGCTCGGAGACCATCTTGGCGACGTCCATGGTCACGGTGCC
Source organism: uncultured Collinsella sp. (assembly GCA_900542275.1). Classification (GTDB taxonomy): domain Bacteria; phylum Actinomycetota; class Coriobacteriia; order Coriobacteriales; family Coriobacteriaceae; genus Collinsella. The sequence goes on along the minus strand of UQMW01000004.1, from coordinate 58,602 downwards.
GAGCTTGGGGTTCGGCATGAGGCCACGGGGACCAAGGATCTTACCGATGCGGCCAACCTTGGCCATCATGTTCGGCGTAGCGATAGCGGCGTCGAAGTTGATCTCGCCCTTCTGAATCTGGGCGACAAGCTCGTCGGAACCGATGATGTCGGCGCCGGCAGCCTCAGCCTCGCGGGCCTTCTCGCCCTCGGCGAAGACGGCAACACGAACGGTCTTGCCGGTGCCGTGGGGCAGGGAGATGGAACCACGGATGTTCTGGTCAGCCTTACGAGTATCGATGCCCAGACGGAAGTGGGCCTCGACGGTCTCGTCGAACTTGGCGGTGTCGAGCTCCTTAATGAGCTTGGCAGCCTGAAGGGGGGTGTAGAGCGTGGCGCGATCGATCTTCTCGGCAGCGGCGTTATAGCTCTTACCATGCTTAGCCATGTGCATTACCTCCTGTGGTTAAACGGGCGTGAGCCCTCCCACATCGTATCGTGTGCCCTATTGCACACATATAACGGGCGCCCCGGTCGGAGCACCCGTCATTACCTAAAGAAATCGCTACTCAGCGATGGTGACGCCCATGGAGCGGGCGGTACCGGCGATGATCTTCTTGGCGGCGTCAATGTCGTTGGCATTGAGGTCCGGCATCTTGATCTCGGCGATCTTGGTGAGCTGCTCCTGGGAGAGCTGACCAACCTTGTCGGCCTGGGGCTTAGCGGAACCAGACTTGAGGTTCAGCTCCTTCTTGATGAGGTGAGCCGCCGGCGGGGTCTTGGTGATGAAGGAGAAGGACTTATCCTCGTAGACAGAAATCTCAACGGGGATGATGTCGCCCTTCTTGTCCTGCGTCTCGGCGTTAAAGGCCTGGCAGAACTGCATGATGTTCACGCCAGCAGCGCCCAGGGCGGGGCCGACGGGAGGAGCGGGGTTAGCTGCACCAGCAGGAATCTGGAGCTTAATGACGTTGGCAACCTTCTTCTCAGCCATGGTCATTCCTTTCGAATCACGAGTGTGAAGTACTTGCTATATCGTAAGCACGCACGTGTTAGAAGCACTCCTGAGATGAGCAGTCACAGAAGAAGCACGCTCGCGCGAACGGACGAAAACTTAAACGATGACAGCGACCTGGTTAAAGTCTAGCTCGACCGGCGTCTCGCGGCCAAAGATCATCAGCGTGACCTTGAGCTTGCCGGCCTCGGTGTTAACCTCGGAGACCTTGCCATCAAAGTCGGTAAGCGGGCCATCGGTGACGCGGACGGACGTACCGACCTCAATATCAACCGACGTACGCTTGGGCGAATCGCCCTTACCGGGACGACGAGTCATCTTGTTGTACTCGTCACGGGAAAGCGGAGCAGGTTTGCCGTTGCCGCCTAGGAAACCGGTGACGCCGGGCGTGTTGCGAACACACGTCCAAGCATCGTCATCCATCTCCATGCGGACCAGGACATAACCCGGGAAGATCTTGGAATCCTTGGTCTCGCGCTTGCCACCCTCTTTGATCTCGGTGACGCGCTCCATAGGAATCTCGATATCAAAGATACGGTCCTGCATGCCCATGGTCTCGATGCGATGCTCGAGATCGGACTTAACGCGGTTCTCGTATCCAGAGTAAGTGTGAACGACGTACCAACGCTTAGACATGGTTTAGCCCCTCAATCCAGAGAACAGAGCAAGAGCCTCGCCAAAGCCAGCATCGAGCAGAGCGATGACGACGCCGACGACGATCAGAGAAGCGCAAACGACGACCGAGTAGTTCACAAGCTCCTTCTTATCGGGCCACGTGACACGCTTCATCTCGGACTTCACCGAAGCGAAATACTTCTTGGTGCGGGCGAAGAAACCAGGCTTCTCGTTCTTCTTGGACTTCGCAGCCTTCTCGTTCTTCTTGGCAACGGCCTTCTTGGCCTCAACCTTGGAGTTGGCGGCAGCGTTGTTGGCAGGTGCCGGCTGCTGAGCCTTCTTCTTGTTCTTCTTGTTGGCCATTTGGGTTACCTCCGCGCAATGCGCTTATACATGAGTAAACCGTAAGCCCCCAATTGGGAGCTTACGGAATAATGACTGGCACGCCAGGAAGGACTCGAACCCTCAACACTCGGTTTTGGAGACCGATGCTCTACCAATTGAACTACTGGCGTATGTGACTAGAGACTAGCGAGTCTCTTTGTGCAGCGTGTGGTGACGGCACCAGGGGCAATACTTCTTGATCTCCATACGATCAGGCATGGTCGACTTGTTCTTGGTGGTCGTATAGTTGCGGCGCTTGCACTCAGTGCACGCAAGAGTAACTAGAGTACGCATGTATCCTGAACCTTTCATTTCCGCCCCGTACGGGCACGAGTTGTTACTTTATCAGCTCCACGTAAGTGCTGTCAATGAAAACCTCGAGTCAATTGGTTCTCGGCGGATCCATTCATATTTGGAACACATCAATGAAGCCATCGAGATCTAATCGACGGTGCATCCAGGACCATTATCGATCCTCTCGACACCAGCAACGGCTGAATATCCATTGCAGAAAAGAACCCGGCACCCATATAAGTGCCGGGTTCTCTAAGTCAGCTATATCAAAGAGCTAATTTACTCAATGATCGTGGAGACGATGCCCGAACCGACGGTGTGGCCACCCTCGCGGATAGCGAAGCGCAGGCCCTCCTCCATGGCGATCGGGTGGATGAGGTCGCCCTCGATGGTGATGTGGTCACCAGGCATAGCCATCTCGGTGCCCTCGGGGAGCTTGACCGTACCGGTAACGTCGGTGGTACGGAAGTAGAACTGAGGACGATAACCATCGAAGAACGGGGTGTGACGGCCGCCCTCCTCCTTGGTCAGAACGTAGATCTCACCGGTGAACTTGGTGTGCGGGGTAACCGAACCGGGCTTGCAGAGAACCTGGCCGCGCTCGATGTCCTCGCGCTTGATGCCGCGGAGCAGCAGACCGACGTTGTCGCCAGCCTCGCAGAAGTCCATGGACTTACGGAACATCTCGATACCGGTAACGACGGTGTTCTGGGTATCCTTGATGCCGACGATCTCGACGGGCTCGTTGAGCTTGAGCTCACCGCGCTCGACACGACCGGTAGCAACGGTACCACGGCCGGAGATGGTCATAACGTCCTCAACGGCCATCAGGAACGGGAGGTCGTTGTTACGAGCAGGCGTCGGGATGTACTCGTCGACGGCGTTCATGAGCTCGCGGATAGCGTCCATCCACTTGGCGTCGCCCTCGAGAGCGCCCAGAGCGGAACCACGGATGACGGGGATGTCGTCGCCGGGGAAATCGTACTCGGAGAGGAGCTCACGGGTCTCCATCTCGACGAGGTCGATGAGCTCGTCATCGTCGACCATGTCGCACTTGTTCAGGAAGACGACGATGTAGGGAACGCCGACCTGACGGGCGAGCAGAATGTGCTCGCGGGTCTGAGCCATGGGGCCGTCGGTAGCAGCGATGACCAGGATAGCGCCGTCCATCTGAGCAGCACCGGAGATCATGTTCTTGACGTAGTCAGCGTGGCCCGGGCAGTCAACGTGAGCGTAGTGACGGGCAGCAGTCTCGTACTCGACGTGGGAGACGGAGATCGTAATGCCGCGCTCGCGCTCCTCGGGAGCCTTGTCGATGTTCTCGAACGCAGTGAAGTCAGCCTTGCAGCCCTCGGTCTCGGAGAGAACCTTGGTGATGGCAGCGGTCAGCGTGGTCTTGCCGTGGTCGACGTGACCAATGGTGCCGATGTTAACATGCGGCTTAGTGCGCTCAAACTTCTCTTTGGCCATAAAGCCCTCCTCTTAACAGGTCGTCCCCGGACGGGACTTTGCCTTTATACCATAGTGGCCTCTCAACATACTATTGAGAAGCCACCGTGTTACCTATGGTAGCGGTGACTGGATTCGAACCAGTGACGCCACGGGTATGAACCGTGTGCTCTAACCAACTGAGCTACACCGCCGGATGGAGCCTGCAACCAGACTTGAACTGGTGACCTCTTCGTTACCAACGAAGTGCTCTACCGACTGAGCTATACAGGCACTTGACGGGTGGGAGCTATAGGATTCGAACCTATGTAGGCAGAGCCAACGGGTTTACAGCCCGTCCCCATTAACCACTCGGGCAAACTCCCAATCGTTCAAGTATCCGCAGGTCCTTTGGTCTTTTGGACCGCCGCCCCCGCGAACGAAAAAGATAATACGATGCAACCTTGGGGGCTGTCAACGAAAACCTCTAGATACACGGTTCCGGGCGTATCTATATAGCCGTGACCTGCGGTTTTATTGAGTTTGGATATGAAGGACGGTAGATTTGGCTGCGCTGGTGACATTTCCCGAGGGAACGCTTTGGCACGGTGGAGTACGACGGCAGGAGCGAACTTCGATAACGGCTCATTAGTACCTATATATAAGTCGTGGTTGGGCTTCCCTGGCTCGACCGAGCGTGGATTTTCTCCCGTTTGAAATCGAGCGTGGATAATCTCCCACTTTTGGCGTACCCCCAAGGACAAAGTGGCAGATTATCCACGCTCATTCATTAGGCGGAAGATTTTCCACGCTCGTGTGTCCGACAATCCACGCTCGATGACGATGACCAGCCTCGCCCCGGCCTATGTCTCGACCTGTAACAGTAAGAGGGTTATTCCTCCCCTATCTGTTACAGATCGAGATGTTTCCCGCTCAACCCGTCTTAACGTCTCAATCCGTAACAGCTAGAACGGTTTTCAGCCTCTTCGTGTTACAGATCGAGATGTTATCGGCCATCCCGTCTTAACATCTCAATCTGTAACAGCTTGAAGAGAAATACCGGTCTAGATGCTACAAATCAAGATTAAATCGTTTGGGCTGAATTTCCCCAAGATATTGATTGGCGGTCACTAGAACTCAATCTCGTCAAAGTCAAAAGCCTTCAAAGTGAGTCCAACGAGCCTGTCTGTGCGCTCCTGAATCTGCTCGCTAGTCCAGGTATCCGTGTTTATCAACTCGTCGTTCAGGTTCAACCCGTTGCGGTATCCGACATTCGCCCCGTAAACATCCTTGCGGTCTCGCTTGGTCACAAAGGGCATGTTGCTCAGCTTTGAGTTATACCCGGTGATGGTTAGATTACCAAGCGTGTGGACCTGTTTCTCCTGCACCTCAGTCGCCTTAGACATGTCGCCGTCCGCAACCATCTTCACCCATTCATCTGGAATGTTCTTGCCCTGAGGGAAGATGTGCTCGATTGTCCAGACGTAGTTTCCGGAGGCGTATCGCTCCCAAAGTGGCTTCATCTCTTTCGTAACGCTCGGAGATGCGATCACGGTAAGGATGTAGCGCGTCATATCGGGATTGACGTCGTAAATCGGCCCCTCAAGACGTTCTCTGAAGGAAGCGTCGCTGGCAGACACGTCGACGAGGCGCTTCTTGATGTACTCCGCGGCTGCAATGCCCTTGAGACCCTCGCTTTCGACGCTCTCGCAAATACTGATGAAGAGTCTCTCAAGGTCACGTGTGGGAGGCGTATCGGTGAGGTTGCGTCGAACAAAGAAGCAGACGAGAAGCTTAACAAGAAGCGCGAGGGTTTCATCTTTTAGCTCCAACTGGTTCTGCTTCTTGAAAAGGAACAGCAGCATCAGGTAAGATGCGACGCCCTGCGCTCTCGAAAGCTCCAAAAGCTGATGCGAAAGCTCGGAATCCGGGCTCTCTTGATCGAGCCCAATTATCTTCGAGTAGAGTGCGGAATTCTCGGTCAGCTCGTCCAACACCTTAAGGGCGCCGTCATCGGCTTCCATCCGCTTCTCGTAGATTTTCAGAAGGTTGGACCTCGTGGCAACGGAACCGAGGGGAAGCTGGGAACCAGATTCGCCGATAAATGGCTTGTTCACCTCCCGGCGGAAGGCGTCGTAGTTCTGACGGAAGAAGCGCTCCTGCGTCTTGTAGTCATCGCCGAGATTGTGGAGTACTTCCTGCCAGCGCTCAAAGTAATAGTCGAGCTGCCCGTCATCCACCCCGGCAACCTTGCCGAGAAGCATGTTCTTGATAAGGTCGACGGCGCTCAAGGGAACACCGCGGTTGTTAAGGGACGCGAACAAGGTGTAGGCATCAGCATGGCTATCGACGGTAATCTGAACCACGACCGCCGAACACACCAACCTGCAGATATCAAGCAGGCGGCGAACGCACTCGATTCCGTTTCTGCTCCCAACATCCTCACCCAGTCGATCGTAAAAATAGTTGAATGCCTTAGACATCTTTCTCAGACCAAGGAACTTCGGCTTTTGCATAACCGCATCTAGACCGATATGTTCCTTCAAGATCCAGCGGTAATCCTCAAGGTTATGATTCTGGACCTGAGGAATAACGCGTGTCATTGACTTGTCAGATTTCAAGATCAGACGATTGCGCAGGGGTCGGATATCGTCCAACATCATGTCGTCATCGATAGAATCCTTATGTTCCATGATGCGAGCATAGAGAGCAGCAAGGAAAAGGCTGAGCGTCGTCAGACGTTGCTGGCCATCGATAACTTCATAGTGAATGGTATCCATCTTGGAATTCACAGTCCCGTTCACGACAATAAACGAGCCCAGGAAGTAGCCGGCGTCGTTTTGGGTGATATCGTCATAGAGATTCGCCCAGTCGCGCTGATTCCAAGTGTATTCGCGCTGGTAACGAGGAATGTCATAGATTTTTAGCATATCGGTCGACAGAATATTGGCAACCGTTGGGTCCTCTACGCTATTAATCATCATGGGTCCTTTCAATCGCCTTGCTCACAAACAACGAGAAATCCTTGTCGCTCTTGACTTCTCGCGCCGAATTGAATCTAGACTATAGTAATACCCATGGGCTACAGGAAAGAGAGCCGTGCACGGCGCACGATCTTTCGAGAAGTAGCGTCGGAGCTCTCAGCGCCTTGGTCACTTTCCACCCTATCCCAGTTGGAGGCACAAAGCCCAAAACTCTAATGGAGACAGCAACTGTAAGCTTGGCTTTTCCCGCTTCATTGCACGCGTTTATTGACAATGAGCATCGGTCACAAAGCACACACAAATGCACTTTCAGATTTAATTGTTGCATGTTTGTTGCATGAGAAGGCAGAATCAGAGGCTATAACACCTCTGACCTGCGAAAACTCATGGAGCCAGTGACAGGAATCGAACCTGCAACCCACTGATTACAAATCAGTTGCGCTACCGTTGCGCCACACTGGCACACTTGGCGCTTTCGCGCGAAGCTAATTAAGAATAATGGAATTGCGGACGAGGCGCAACAGGCCCTTCACCCGACCACATCTCAAAACTATTCGCCAGAACGAATAGTTTTAATTACAATTGCTATATATAAAACTATTCGTTCTGGCGAAGGGTTTCGTGATGCTTACTACCAAGGAAGCCGCCGAGCTGCTCGGCATCACTCCGCGCAGGGTGCAGGAACTCATAAAAAACGGAGCACTTGAGGCCCGCAAGGCTTCTGGTGTATGGCTCATCGACAAAAGCAGCGTCGACACGCGACTCCGCTCCGTGACCAAAACGGGGGGACGTCCCCGCCGCGGCCACGGTAAGAGCGAGATCGCGTTCACCCTCATGAATCGCACGCACGAAGTCGCTCAGCTGGTCTACAGCACATCGCGAAAAGACTTTACCCACATCGGCGCCGACATCGATTACGCCCACGCCCCTATTGGGGTATTTGGCCCCAATAGCCCCATATCGCTCGACTCCTTCCGCATCTGGTGGCGCGGCCGCGGTATCCCGCTCGCACGCATTGGGCTAGCCTCCCTGCTTGCAGAAGCCGCAGTCGATGTTCCCGATGAACTCGTACAGCGAAATCTTGGCCTCTCCTTATCCGACCAGTATTGGATTAGGCCCCAAGGTTCCGGTCTCGCCTGGGAGGATATCAACTTCTTCAATAACGCCTTTGATGACGTCTCGCTGTCCATTGCACCCTTTGCCCCAGAGGGAAAAGCGGCTGCCGCAAAGCCCGATAACACCTCGGACGGCAATCTTCAAAAGTACTGGACATGCGAGGGCGAGCGTCGAATTCTGCATAAGGCAGGAGCGCACCTGAACCAGGAACCTTATAACGAGCTGGTAGCGACCGCGCTCCACCGTCGCATCCTAAACGCCTGCGATTATGTACCTTACTCGCTCGAGGGCACGGGCACTTCCGCCCTGAGCACATGCGATGTCTTCTTAACTGATGAAGAAGAGTATGTCCCTGCGTTCTATGTAAACCAGCACGCAAACGCAGATGAACGGCTAACCGACTACGAGCGATATGTAGCAACCTGCGAGGAGCTCGGGGCGACAGGCGTCAAGGATGCCCTTGACCGCATGATCGTGTGCGACGACATCATCGCCAACTACGATCGTCATTGGCGCAACTTCGGCCTCGTGCGAAACGTCAACTCACTAGTCTGCAGACCAGCCCCCATCTTCGATTCGGGCTCATCGCTCTGGTGCAACATCTCTCTTGAGGAGCTTAGGGCGGGAGAGCACAGTTTTACCAGCGCGCAGTTTCATTCAAGCCCCGCCAAACAAATGCTGCTCGTCGAGGACATGGGCTGGTTCGATGGAGACAAACTCAAAGGCTTTGTCGACGAGGCAATCGAGATTCTGTCTAAAAACGATGCCCTAGCAGCGAGACTGCCTTATCTAAAAGAGGCGCTAACGTGGCGCCTCGAAAGAATGATCGACATCGCTGAATGGAGTTAGCAAGGCAGCATTGCCCCGCCAGCTCCCCTACCGTCCGCGCAACGCCTTGAGCTTGGCCAGCGCATCGGGGCTCAGGCGACTGCCCAGAGTCATCTTGATCTGCGGGGCTTCCTCTGCCTCGTGAACGTCGTTATCGATCTGTTTGATCTCGTCCACCAGCATGCGGCTCGAGATGCGCGTGACGCCCTTGCCCATGACGACGGCCTGAATCGTACCGTCGCTCGATACCACGGAGCACGCGCGGCCTTCCTCGCGTGCCTCGATGCAGAGCTTCTGCACCACGGTATCGGCAGAGACGCCCGTCGGCGAGAACTCGATGCGCACGCCGCGGGCCGGTAGGTTGGGGCGCTCGTTGGAGATGTTGCCCGCGCCGTCGAACACGATCACGGCCTCGTAACGGCCCTGGGCAAACGCCGCAACATCGTTGATGAGCGCGGTGCGCGCCATATCGTGGACGTCGCTGGAATATGGATCGTCGGAATGGTCGTAGACGAGCTTTTCGTAGCGCGGCGTGCAGTGGATCACGTTGTAACCGTCGACCACCAGCAGCTCGGGCTTGTTGGAGTGCACCGTCGAGACTGGGTCGGCGATAGCCTGCGCAAACGCATTGCCGCCCACGCCGTAGGTCGCGGCCGAAACAATCGGCTTGGCCGAGCCCTCGCCAAAGCGCTTGGCCTTGGACTTGGCGCGGTTCTTCTTGGACATGCGCTACTCCTCCCCCATGAGCTCGCCGGCATTGCGGCGCAGCCACTCAAAGCACAGCGCGGTGGTCGCCTGGGCCACATTGAGACTCTCGGTCATGCCGCGCTGGGGAAGCTTGGTCAAAAAGTCGCATTTCTCGAGCACCAGGCGCGAGATGCCGTCGCCCTCGGAGCCCATGACGAGCGCAACGCGGCCCTCAAAGGGAGCATCCCAGCAGCTGCCCTCGGCGTGCTCGGAAGCACCGCCCACCCAAAAGCCAGCAGCCTTGAGGTCGTCGAGCGCTCGAGCGATGTTGGGAACCTGTGCGATGGGCAGATGCATAACGGCACCAGCAGAGGTTTTGTAGCTGCCCACGGTCACACCGGCGGCGCGCTTGTTGGCAATGATGACGCCCGCCGCGCCCACGACCTCGGCAGAGCGCACGATGGCACCAAAGTTACCGTCGTCGGTCACATGGTCGAGTACGACGACGAGCGCCGGGCCGTCACCCGCGCGGTCAAGGATATCGGCGACGTCCGCATAGGGGAAATTACCCACCTCGAGCGCAATGCCCTGATGAGCGCCATGGCTCGACAGCGCATCGAGCTGCGCGCGCGGCACATACTTAATGCGGACGTCCGCGGCGTTGAGATCGTCGACCAGGCGCGACAAGGCAGCATCGCGCTCCCCGCCCTCGGCGATGAGCGCGCACTTGATGGGAAAACCAGTGCGTAGCGCCTCGGCGGCAGCACGACGACCTTCGATAAACTCGCCCTTGGGAACCTCGACGTTATCGCGGCTACGCTCGCGCTGCGAGCGAGCAGCCTGTGAGCGCTCGCGCTGGCCCTTGGGAGCGGCAGCGCGATCGTTGCGGCGAATCGGACGCGAGCCAGAAGCGGCCTGCTTGCCGCCACGAGGCGCACGCTTGCGATTGTCGGCCATAAAGCGACCTCCTAAATACAACTATCAAACGAAACAAAATAAACGACCGCCCATGAATATTAATTCGGGCGGTCGGTACGGGTTTTCCAAGTGCCCGAGATTGCCATGAAAGAGGAGCGACACGTACTTGAGTACGCGAGCGACGGTTTGAACGGCAAGGTCGGGTGCTTGGAAAACCCGCGGGGATTAGAGAGTCTTAATACGAGTACCCGCGGCAGTATCCTCGATCGTCAGCCCGAGGTCCTTGAGCTGGTCGCGGATGGCGTCGGCCAGATCCCAGTTCTTGGCGGCACGGGCCTCGGCACGGGCCTCGAGAATCTTGGCAGCGGCCTCGTCCACGTCGTCACCCGTGTAGGCGACCAGGCCGGCGGCAACGCCCAGCAGGCCCAGCGGCAACTCGACCTTGGGCTCGGGGAGCTCGACGCCAAACGTATCGAGCAGCTCGACCAGCGTATCGGCAGCAGCAAGCGCAGCGGCCTTGTCGGCAGCATCGCCCGCCTGCTCCAGGTACTGGTTGCACTCGGTCACAAAGCCAAAGACAGCACCCATGGCACCGGCAGTGTTAAAGTCGTCGTCCATGCACTCCTTAAAGGCGGCACGGGTCTCGGCGGCCTTGGCGGCAAACGCCTCAGATGCTGCCTCATCGGCATCGGCCGCCGCATGGTTCGCGGCCCAGCGCAGGTTCTCGACCGTACCGGCGATACGCGTAAGCGAGTTCTCGGCACCCTCCAGGCGCTCCCAAGAAAAGTCGAGCGGCGAGCGATAGCTCGTCTGCAGCATCAGCAGGCGCAGGGCCGCAGCAGAGTGCTGTTCGAGCACCTCGGCCAGCGTAAAGAAGTTTCCGAGCGACTTGGACATCTTCTCGCCGTCTACCAGCAGCATGCCCGTGTGCATCCAGGTGTTGGAGAAACCCTGGTGCCAGGCGCAGGTGGCCTGGGCACACTCGTTCTCGTGATGCGGGAAGGCAAGGTCGGAGCCGCCGCCGTGGATGTCGATCGGGGTGCCCAGGTAGCGATGCACCATGGCGGCGCACTCGGTGTGCCAACCGGGACGGCCTTCGCCCCAGGGGCTCGGCCAGCTGGGTTCGCCGGGCTTAGCGGCCTTCCACAGGGCAAAGTCGAGCGGGTCGTTCTTGTCCTCGTTCTCCTCGATGCGCGCGCCAACCATCAGATCGTCGATGTTGCGGCCCGAAACCTGACCATAGTTGGGATCGCTGCGCACGGCAAAGTACACGTCGCCGTTATCGGCGGCGTAGGCATGGCCCTGCTCGATAAGCGTCTTGATCATAGCGATCATGGGGCCGATCTCCTTGGTGGCGCGGGGGCGCACATCGGGATCGAGCACGTTGGCGGCACGCATGACGCCGATGAACTTGTCGGAGAACTCGGTCGCGACCTCGGCGGCCGTGCGGCCCTGCTCGTTGGCGCGCTTGATGATCTTGTCATCGACATCGGTGAGGTTCTGGGCGAACGTGACCTCGTAGCCGCTCGCGATGAGCCAGCGACGAATCACGTCAAAGCTGATGAACGTGCGAGCATTGCCGATGTGGATGTTGTCGTAGACCGTGGGGCCGCACACGTACATGCGGACCTTGCCGGACTCGATGGGCTGGAACTCTTCCTTTTTATGGGTAGCGCTGTTGTAGATACGCATTCGTTACTCCTTAACGGTTTTCTGTAGCAGGCAGACGGCCCAGGCGCCAATTCCCTCGCCCTGGCCTTCCCAACCGAGCTTTTCGGTCGTGGTGGCGGCGACGCCCACGTTTTCGACGTCGACACCCAGGGCATGAGCAAGGTTGGCGCGCATGGCATCGCGGTGCGGAGTGATCTTGGGTTGCTGGCAGGCAATGGTGCAATCGGCATCGACAAACTCAAAGCCAAGCTCGCGCGCATAGTCCATCACGCGAGCGAGCAGCACCATCGAATCGGCACCCTCGTAGGCGGGATCGGTGTCGGGGAATAGCTTGCCGATATCTCCCCCGCGGCAGGCGCCCAGAATGGCGTCGGCCAAGGCGTGCGCGAGCACATCGGCATCCGAGTGGCCCAGCAGGCCGCGCTCGTAGGGAATGTCAACCCCGCCGATGATACATCGACGCCCCTCCACCAAACGGTGGACGTCGTAGCCGTGGCCAATGCGCAGGTTACTGAACATGGGGAAGGTCCTCTCCCTCGGCCATACGGCCAAGCAGAATCGCGGTTACGGGACGCAGGTCCTCGGGCACCGTCACCTTAAGGTTATCGCGCGGGCTCTGGACACAGCGGACGCGCCCGCCCATGCGCTCGACCAGCGAAGAATCGTCGGTCCCGATAAAGCCCTCGGCGATAGCTGCGGTGTGGGCGCGCTTCATGGCGTCGACGCTAAAGATCTGCGGTGTCTGCGCGGCCCAGTAGAGCTCACGCGGCGGCGTCTCGACGATATTGTCGCCGTCGACGATCTTGAGCGTGTCGATCGCGGGCTGACCGCATACGACACCGTCGAGGGCGCGGTCGTCCACAAGCACGTCGATCGCATGATCGATGGCCTCGGTCGTGATGAGCGGACGGGCGCCGTCGTGGATGGCGACATATTCGAAACCCGCCGGAACCGCATGCACGCCGGCACGGGTGGAATCCTGACGGGTATCGCCGGCATCGGCGAAGCTGATGGGCGTGTTATACGAATACGGGTCGATGGCCAGGCGGCGCATCTCGGCACGACGCTCGGCAGGGCAAACCACGACGATGTGGCCGACCTTATTGCTACGGTCAAATGCGCGGATGGACCAGCTCATAAGCGGACGGCCCGCTACATTGACGAGCTGCTTACCACCGGGGTTACCAAAGCGCTGGCCGCTGCCACCGGCAACGACCACGGCGCATACGGGCGCCATTATGCGTTCCCCTGTTTGGTACCCTTCATGCGGTACAGGGAGTCCGCAAGAATGGCAGGGTTGTTGACGCCAAAGTCGCCCAGGCGCTCCGGATCCTCGCTGATGTCATCCATGAGCTCCTGCAGCGAGCCGTACTCGTCGACGATCTTCTCGGCCACGCCGTCGCGCACGACGGACACGCGCGAAAGCGTGCGCAGGCCCAGCGGCGTCATGACGGAGTCCTCGTCCAGGTCGTCGTAACCCAGAACCGCCGCCACATGCTGTGGGTCGGACAGGTCCTTAGGCGTCATACGGCTCAGGTTGGCGCGGATCTTTTCGGCATTGGCCTCGGAGGAATCACTCGCATAGTCGCGAATCATCAGGTCGTACTCGGTATCCATGCTGGAGCCGGCGAGCTGCTCGAGCTGCATCTGCACGAGCTTGCCCTGGTTGCCCAGCTTGACAATGCAATCCTTAAGTTCGGTCTTTGCCTGCTGCATGATCTCGAAGCTCGAGAAAATCCCGGTAATGTCGGCGAGCGTAACGTAGTCGTCGAGCTCGAGGGCCGTCAGGCGCAGTAGGGAGCGGTCGAGCGACTGACGGGTAGTCTGGAGCGTGGCGACGAGCTGGTTGACCGAGCTCATGATGGTGGTGACGGGCTGGATCTCATAGCTCTTGCCGTGAACGTACACGTTGACGACGGCACGACGGGCCGAGACCGAGATCACGATGGCATCGGTGAGCACCGACATGCGAGCGGCAGTGCGGTGACGCATGCCCGTCTCGCTCGTGGCAAGCGAGGGATCGGGATTGAGGTGGAAGTTGGCGCGCAGGATCTGGGTGAGGTCGCCGTCGATAACGATGGCACCGTCCATCTTGGAGAGCTCGAACAGGCGGTTCGAGGTGAACGAAATGTTGAGTGGGAAGCCGTCGTTACCGGCAGCGAGCACGTTTTCGGTGTCGCCGACGCAGATAAGGGCACCCAGGTGACCGGCGATGATCATGTCGAGGGCGGTGCGGATCGGCTGACCAGGTGCCGTCAGGCGGATGGCCTGTTCCATACGCTTTTGCAGCTCGTTCTTATCCAAGGCATCGCTCCCATCGCATACGCTCCATAAACGCTAAATAGTTTCTCACGGTTTGTCCCCGCGGCGCTCGCGAAATCCGATGCTTACAGAATGAGCGAACACCGCTGAGAGCCTCAACCCAAATGAGCTGTTCATGTGGTAGCATCGGGATTCACATGAATGAGGGAGTAGTCGCGTGACCGGGTTCGCCTCCGGTGGCGCGGCAAGTCAACATACTGGCCGACACGGTCTGGCTTGCCTTAATGAACGAGACTCGTGGTTGTACGCGCGGCACGTACGCCACGGGTCTTTTTTGTTGCTCCCCTGTCAGAAGTACACGCGGGTTCGCCCGCAAGGAGGGAGCCAAACCATGGGACTCGTAGAGCTCGTGCTGCTCGCCATTGGCCTTTCGATGGACGCCTTTGCCGTATCCATCTGCAAGGGCCTTGGCATGAAGAAGATCAACCTTAAGGTCGCCGTAGTGCTCGGCCTGTTCTTTGGCGGCTTCCAGGCCGGCATGCCCGTGATCGGATGGGCGCTTGGCAGCCAGTTTATGGGCATCATCGGCCCCATCGACCATTGGATTGCCTTTATCCTTTTGGCCTTCATCGGCGGCAAAATGCTGTGGGAGGCTTTTACCGAGGACGAGGATGAAGGCGACGGCAAGAATGCCGAAAAGATTGAACTGAGCGAGTACCTGATCCTCGCCATCGCCACTTCAATCGACGCCCTGGCCGTGGGCATCTCGTTCGCCGCGCTTTCGGTCGACATCGTTCCCGCTGTATCGCTTATCGGCGTCACAACGTTTATCTTCTCCGTCGCCGGCGTAGCGATCGGCCACACCTTTGGCGCGCGCTACGAAAAACCTGCCACCATCGTGGGCGGCATCGTGCTCATCCTCATCGGACTTAAGATCTTGCTTGAGCATCTGGGGATTTTGGCGCTGTAACGCCAAACACAATCGCTCAAAACTCAACGCCAGTACAAGGCCTCATGCAAAGTTTTGCATGAGGCCTTTTCGTGCAGACTTTTGCATGTCATACTGATATGCAAAAGTCTGCACGTTAGGAGATCGCCGTGAATACCCTTCCCATCACCACACCGCGCCAAGCTGGCATCTACGTGCGCCAGGCACGCGAGGCTCAGGGTCTCACCCGTGCCGCCCTCGCCAAAACGGCCAGTGTTTCAGAGCGCCTGCTCGCATCGCTCGAGCTAGGAGACGCCACCGGCATTCGACTCGACAAGTTGCTGTCCGTCTTTAACGCACTCGGCATAGGTCTCTTTGCGCAAAGCGATAACGACTCCATCGCATCGCCCTCCGAACATCCGACGACGAAAGCGGATCTCCCTATCGCGAACTCGAATGCCCTGCCAAAGCCAAGCGTAGGCAGACGACCCGCTCGACAGGGAACGCCATCTTCCTATGGTGCCTTGCTGGCCCAAATCGCAGCCGAGCAAGGCCTTTCCGACACTTCAGACCTCTCCTTTGACTGTAAGGTTGTGAAATAAATGGCAGAGATGGAGCTTGCGACCCTCATTTGTGGCGAAATCGCAGGCACTCTCCGGCAAGACGAGCATGGACTCTGCAGCTTTGTATACGCCCCAACCTATCGCGGAACACCACTATCGCTTACAATGCCGCTTTCCAATCGCACGTATGGCCATAACATCGTCCGCCCGTTCCTATTTGGCCTTTTGCCCGACAGCCAAGAGCAGCGTCGCGCTATTGCCGCCGAGCATGACGTTGCATCCAACAACCCCGTCGCCCTCTTGTGCCATATCGGTCTTGACTGCGCAGGGGCCGTTCAGTTTTGTCGAACCGATCAATTAGGCGCCGCCCGCGGCAGGGTCTCGGCATACCGCCCGCTTACCAATTCTCAAATCGCTCACAAGCTCAAAGCAATTCGCGATGACGAAAGAGAGACATGGATGGGCTCCAACGAAAGCTGGTCCCTGGGCGGCAACCAAGGCAAATTTGCACTAGCTTGGCATGATGGCCAATGGTGCGAATGTCTAGGGTCATCCCCCACTACCCATATCTTCAAAAATGGTGTCGTTGGGTTCAAACATCAGGCCTTAAACGAATTCGTCTGCATGAAAACGGCTCGGCGTGTTGGCATTCCAACTGCCAACGTCTCCTATTGCACATTTTAAGACGAAGCCGCGCTCGTCGTTGAACGGTACGACAGAATGGTCAATAGCAGCGGAAATATCGAAAGGCTGCATCAGGAGGACTTTTGCCAAGCGCTCGGTGTATTGCCAAGCCAGAAATACACCGCCGACGGAGGACCAACCACACGAGACATCCAAGAACGACTGATTAACACAGTCCCCCACCACATGAATCTTGTGCTTTTTACCTATATGTTGTTCTATAACGCCATTATCGGAGCGCCTGACGCACACGCTAAAAACTACTCGCTCATCCTAGGTAAAGGCACAAACGCAGCGCTCGCACCCATGTACGATGTCGCATCGGGCTTGGCGTACGAGCGTATGCGCCGCCGGGCGCGCCTTGCCATGAGCGTTGGCGGCGAAAATCGAGTGGGGCGCATCGGTCCAGGCGCTATCCGCCGATACCACGGTATGGGCGACCCCGCGCTGGAGGCGGCGCTCACCGATGCCGGGCTATCCGAGAAGTTTTGCTTTGCGACCATGATGGACCTCGCCTACGAGGTGCCCATTTGCATGGAAGAGATCATGGACGAACACGCCGACCTGCCCGGCATGGCGGACCTGCGCGAGCACATGCTCGGCCCCGTCCGCGAAAACTGCCAGCGCACCCTCGACCTCATCAAGGCGGATATGGGCTAGGCGCCAATCAATCCACATTTCTTAAAAGAAGAGGGGGGGCACCCGTCGCAAAAGTTCGGATGCCCCCTCTCGTAATGTCATTTGCAATCCGCTAGCACGTGGCTCGAACTGCTGCTAGCGCGACCCTTACGCGGCAAGGCGCTTGAGGACGTCGATGAGCAGCTCGTAGAAGCGCTCGGCAGAAGCGAGCTCCATGCTCTCGTCCGGGGTGTGGACATCGGAGAGCGTCGGGCCCACGGCGATGGCGTCCAGGCCGTGCAGGGCCTCAGCAAACAGGCCGCACTCAAGGCCGGCGTGAATGGACTCGATGCGCAGCTCGGAGCCAAAGAGCTCGCGATAGCTCTCGACGAAGATGTCGCGGACCGGCGAATGCTCGGCATAGCTCCAGCCGGGATACTCGAACTCGAACTTGGCGTCGAAGCCCAAGACATCGGCCAGCGTCTGCAGGCGGTCCTTGAACTCGTTCTGCAGCGAGGTGATCGAGGAGCGCGGGGACAGCATGATCTTGACCTGGTCGTCGGAAGTGGCGACCACGCCGAGGTTGGAGGAAACCTCGACGGAGCCGTCGGTGGCGACGTTGCGGCGAATCACGCCGTTAGGGGCAAGACGCAGGGCGCGGATGAGGGCAAGCGCGGACTTCTGATCCATGGCCTCGACCTCGGCGTCGTCGGCAATCTCGACGGTGCAGGTAAAGCCGGGGTCGAAGACCTCGAGCTCGGCAGTGACGTCGGCGATGATGTCCTTTGCGATCTGGGCCGCGGCCTCGGCGGCAGCGTGGTCGGCGTAAACCAGCTCGGCCTTGCACTCACGGTTGATGGCGTTGTCCTTAGTGCCGCCGTTAAAGCTAACGATGGCGGGCTCGCCGGCGACCATCAGGCGGTCGATGATGCGGGCCATGATGAGGTTGCCGTTGCCGCGCTCCAGGTTGATATCGTTGCCGGAATGACCACCCAGTAGGCCGGAGATGTCGAGCGTGAGGGTGCTGCCGGTCTTGTGCTCGCGCACGATGGGGCAGGTGTAGGTAACAACGACGCCGCCAGCGCAGCTGACGGTGGCAACGCCCTCTTCCTCGGAGTCAAGGTTAATCATGGTGCGGGCGCTAATCTGGGACTTGTCGAGCGTCTCGGCGCCGACCAGGCCAGTCTCCTCGTCGGTGGTGAATACGCACTCGAGGGCGGGGTGAGCAATCGAATCGTCGTTGAGCACAGTAAGCATCAGAGCGACAGCAATACCGTTGTCGGCGCCCAGGGTGGTGCCGTTAGCGGTGAGGACGCCGTCCTTCACGACCAGGTCGATACCGTCGGTCGTAAAGTCGTGCTCAACAGAGCCCAACTTGTCGCACACCATATCGATGTGGCCCTGCAGCATCACAGTCGGGGCATTCTCGGCGCCGGCAGAAGCGGGCTTGCGAATGATGACGTTGTAGACCTCGTCCTGGTACACATCGAGGCCGCGCTCCTTGGCAAACGCAACCAGGAAATCGCTGATGCCCTTCTCGTTGCCAGACCCACGGGGGATCGCGCTGACCTCCTCAAAGAAATGGAACAGCTGGGCGGGCTCGTAGCCGGTAATCTTGTAGTCCATGGTGCCTCCTTGGCGCAACTGGTTAGACAGTAAGATATGCGACTTGTATATTCCCAGACTTTGCGTGCATAAACCAGTCGAAAACGCCGAGCGCCCTTGCATCATCGGCTAACGGTGAGGAAACGCCACTTTATCAAGGTAAAGCAAGCTAGACGGGCCGTGCAGAGGGAACGTTGGACCCCCCAACCAACCTCAACGCCTGTTGAACATTAATGCATACACCATTGGTATGTTTAATAAGATTCTTGTCCTCCGTCACGACGTAATCGGCATCAATGCGATTGGCGACGCCCAGCATCAGGTCGTCCTCAAAGTCATTGTGGTGGTACTTGAACACAAAGGAGTCGAAGACCTCGTCTGCACCGACCGGGGCGATGAGGGCTAGCTCGCGCATCTGTCGAACGCATGCCCAGGCCGTTTCGTCTGCCGCCGCAATGGCGTTATCGCTCAGTGAGCCAGTCTTTCTTCGGCACTCCTGCTTGATTGCCGCCGAGACAAGATATGAAACGTCTTTGACCGAAAGCGACGAGGCAAACAGGGCAATCCGCTCCGAGGCGTCGGCAATCTCGATCAGATGGACGACATTTGCCGTACGGTCGGACCTGCCAGAAAAATAATCCATCCATACGTTGGTATCGATTAACAGCTTGAGGACGCCTTCTGTGCTCATAGTTCCACCCACTCGGGATAGCGCTCCGCCATGGCCTCCTCATAGAGGTCGTCATAGTCTCCCGAGAACTCAGGGATGGGGATGCCGTATTTGAGGCACGAATCGCGAACGATATGGCTGCCTTGCGCGGCCCTTGACTCCATGCGCCGGGGCTCCACTCCGTCAGAAACCGGAGCCGCCGCGTCTCCCTTCGAGGGCATGCGTCCGTTAACGACCAGATACTCCCAAAGTGTCCGAACGGCTTGTGACGGCGTCATGCCAATATGAGTCAGGACGGCGTCTCCCGCCTCTTTGAGCTGGCGATCTATACGCACGTTCATCTGAACTGGCCGCGTGTCGAGTATTGACGTAGGCATATCAGCTCCTTTGCTATACTATATCTCGATTTTAGTATAGCACGGCAGATTGAAGCGCATTTCAATAGAAATGAGGGCGCTTCCTTATCGGAAACGCCCCCGTTATACAAGGTATGTTCAATCCCTACAGCGCACCAGAGCCGGCTTGCATCATGCCACCGGGGCCCGAGGTCACGCCGCCGCTCACGGGCGCGGCGTTGCCGGTGTGCGGTGCCGCCGGGGCGGTATCGCCACCGAGCGTACCTGCCGGACGCCGCGCCGGAATCTCGCCCGTGCCGTGGCTAAAGACGAACTTGCCATCGGCCACGTCGCACAGGACGGTATCGCCCTCGCCCCACTCACCGGCCAGAAGCTCCTCGGACAGCGGGTCCTCGATGAGCTTTTGAATAGCACGGCGCAGCGGACGCGCACCGTTGGTGAGGTCGGTGCCCTCGGCCACGATCTTGTCATAGGCCGCATCGGTGAGCTTGATGTTCATGCCGTTGGCAATCAAACGCTGACGCAGGTCGTCCACCAGCAGGTGCGCGATCTTGGTGAGATTCTCGCCCGAGAGCTTCTGGAACACCACGATGTCATCGATGCGGTTGAGCAGCTCGGGGCGGAACAGGCGCTTGAGCTCGCCCATCGCGCGGCCGCGGATCTCACTCGAGGTGAGGCCCTGCTCGCCGGTGGTGCCAAAGCCAACGCTCGCATCCTGTGCGATCTCGCGGGCGCCCACGTTGGACGTCATGATGATCACGGTGTTGCGGAAGTCGACCGTCTTGCCCTGGCTATCAGTCAGGCGACCCTCCTCCAGCACCTGCAGCAGGATGTTGAAGATATCGGGGTGTGCCTTCTCGATCTCGTCGAACAGCACGACCGAGTACGGGTGGCGACGAACGGCCTTGGTGAGCTGGCCGCCCTCGTCGTGACCGACGTAACCCGGAGGGCTGCCGATGAGCTTGGAAACCTCGAACTCGCTACCGAACTCGGACATGTCGAAGCTGATGAGCGCGTCCTTGCTGCCAAAGAGGTACTCGGCGAGCGTCTTGGCGAGCTCGGTCTTGCCCGTGCCGGTGGGACCCAGGAAGATAAAGCTACCGCCGGGGCGACGCGGGTCCTTGAGCGGCGAGCGGCTGCGGCGCACGGCCTTGGCAACGGCCTCGACAGCCTCATCCTGACCGATGATGCGCATCTTGAGCACGCTTTCTGCCTGCAGCAGGCGACGGCTCTCGCTCTCGGTAAGCGAGGACACCGGCACGCCCGAAGTCACGGACACGATATCGGCGATCTGACTCACATCGATGGTGAGCGGGCTGGCGTCGAGCTCGGCGGTCCAGGCAGCCTTGGCCTCGGCGAGTTCGATCTCGGCAGCCTTCTGCTGCTCGGTGATCTCGGCGGCCTTGTTCATGTCGTCGCTCTCGGTGGCCTCCTGCGCGGCGGCCTTGAGCTCCTCTATGCGATGCTCGGCCTCGCGCACCGGCTCGGGCGCGCGGTTGGCGGCGATGCGGGCGCGGGCACCGGCCTCGTCAATGAGGTCGATGGCCTTATCGGGCAGGAAGCGATCCTGGATGTAGCGGTTGGAAAGGTTCGCGGCGGCCTCGATAGCACCCTGCGTATAGCGCACATGGTGGTGCTCCTCGTAGCGCGGCTTGAGCGCGGTCAGGATCTTGACCGTGTCCTCGACGCTCGGCTCCTCGACATCGATGGTCTGGAAGCGACGCTCGAAGGCCGGGTCCTTGGTGAGGTACTTGCGGAATTCCTCGGCCGTGGTGGCGCCGATAATCTGGAAGGCACCGCGCGCGAGCACGGGCTTGAGCATGGAGCTCGCGTCGATGGAGCCCTCGGCAGAACCGGCACCGATGATGGTGTGCATCTCATCGATAAACAAGATGACGTCGTCGGCCTCGGTTGCCTCCTGGATCACGTTCTTGAGGCGCTCCTCGAACTCACCGCGATACTTGGCGCCCGCAACGAGACCCGGCAGGTCGAGCGTCCAGATATTCTGGTTCATGAGGTTCTCGGGCACGTTGCCGGCAGCAATCTGTTGCGCCAGTCCCTCGACGATGGCCGTTTTGCCCACGCCGGGATCGCCCAGGATAAGAGGGTTGTTCTTGGTGCGGCGCGAAAGGATCTCCATCATACGCTGGACTTCCTTTTCGCGGCCGATCACCGGATCGAGTTCGCCGTCGCGTGCCTTCTGCGTAAGGTTGGTCGCGAACTGCTTAAGTGTATCGGTGCCGCTCCCCTTTTGCTGGGAGGCATCCGAGCCGCTAAAGAACGGCAGGCCCGTACCGGGACGACCAGCACCGGCGCCAGCGAGCGGGCGCTTCTTATCCTGGTCCTTGGCGGTGAGTTTCTCGATAGCCTTTTTGATGGAGGCGGACGACACACCCAGGCGCATGAGGATGTCCATGGCCATGCCGTTGCCCTCTTCGACGATGCCGATCAGCAAGTGCTCGGTCGACACGTAGGTCTGGTTGTTTTCACGCGCCACGCGGAATGAACGCTCCATCACGCTAATGACGAGCGGCGTAAAGGCGAGCTTGGCCGCCTCGGTCTCCTCACTGGGCTCGGGAACCGTGGTCTGGACCTCTTTAAGAGTATCCATGATGTCGTCGTAGGAGATATCGAGCGAACGCAGTGCCTCGGCGGCAATGCCCTCGTCCTCCTTGGCGAGTGCGAGCAGCAGGTGCTCGGTACCCACCTTATTTGAGTGAAGATCGAGCGCTTCTTGCTTGGCCATGGACATGACCTTGCGCGCGCGATCGGTAAAACGGTCTAACATGCTAGTTCCTCTTAGACGAGCTAGTTTTTTCAAACGCAAAGCGCCGCCCGCGGCAGCGCTTTGGTCTCTTTACCCATATGGAGTATATGTTAACCGTTGGGACCTTTCCTGCCCGTAGCCGCGCGACAACGTCTACAAAAAAGGAATTGCCAGGTGCCTCTGCATCGGCCCAACGAGCGTGGATTTTCGGACACCCATTCCACGAGCGTGGATAATCTCCCGTCTTGAGCCCGTAAACAGGCCAAAAACGGGAGATTATCCACGTTCATGTTTTGCGGATCAGTTTCATTTGCACCAATTAGCTGGTGTGGCGCCAGCGGGGGTCGGTGAGGGTTCTCGCCACACCCAGGCCAACGGGCAGAAACGCCACAATGAGCACCGCACGCACAAACCAGCCGAGCATATTGACCGTGTCGAAGGTGCACATGTAATACATCGAGCGATACAGATACAAGCCCGGCACCATAATGACAATCGATGGCACCGTGAGGGCGATACGTGGGTAGGTGAGCTTGATTTCGGCTAAGCTCGCGAGCAGGCCCGATACCAGCGCACCGATAAACGCTGCTGCCTCGGGAGGCATACCTAAGCTCAGGCCCAGAAAGGGAAACAGCGTCGGCGCATCGACGAGCGTAAGGCGCAAGGTATTGGACACGGCGCCGATCAGCCCAGCTGCCGCGGCCATCTTTACCGGGCTGTTGAACATCACCGAGAAGCCGAATACGCCAACAAAGCTCATCACCACACGCAAGAGTGTAAGAGCCAACGGTGAGAGCCCGAGCGGGGCAAAGTCATCCGGTGCCAGCCCCACACACTCGGCAACCATCCAGCCTACGAGGGTCGCCATCACAATAATCGACACAGCATACGAAAGACGCTCAATGCCGCTTCGCATGTCGAGCTTAGCGATGTCGAGGCCTGCCGTAATGAGAGGAAAGCCGGGGATCACAAAGAGCATGGCGCCGATATAGCCTTCTTGGTGCGACATTGCCCCCGGTATGACCTGGCCAAGGCCAAGCAATGCCAGCAGATACGAGACGCAAGCGAGTGCAACGCCGATCGTCAGCGCGCTAAACTGGCCAAGGCCCTGCTTGAGAATATGGGAGCGCGCAAAGTTGCCGACACCAGCGCCCACAAATGCACAGGCCATCTCGATAGGGCCGCCGCCGAGCAAAAAGACGAAGGCGCTGCAAGCACAGGCTGCCGCAAGGCCCTGTTGCCAGGGAGAGTAATCGGGCTTTGAGCTTTCAACGGTCTTGAGCATCTCGTGGTACTCGTGCACGGTAAACCGGCGCCCGTAAATCTCGATTTCCTTTAAGAAGCTCTCCATCATCCAAATGCGATGAGTATTGACCCCCGTTGTGGGTAGGCTGACGACCTCGTTAAAGCAGTGGCCATCTTCGATGCAGGTGCACTCAAACGATAGGAGACTCAGGTCGACGTGAATCGTGACGCCGAGTACAGCGGCTACACGATTCATGGTATCGCGCACACGCCAGGCACCTGTTCCGCTTGCCAGCATAAGCATGCCGGTGCGGCAGATGATGGATGACTTATCGGTGAGCGGCGCATCGACGGCAAGCTCATCGCCTGCCGTCACGATCTGGCACCAGTCGGTTTTCATATGGAGGGCGCCGGCACGAACACCGTGGTGCAGAGGGACTCTTGAGAGCAACGAATCATGGCGCGAAGGCTGTGGTGGTTCCGTTGATTCGACCTCGTCTTCGTCGGGCCCTTCATCAACAAGGTCGAAAGCATCGAGCGCCGCCGGCTCGCGACGATCGATCAATTCCTCGTCCTCATCATCAAAATAGTTGAACTGATCGAGCATGTCCTCTTCGATTGCACGCTCGCTCGCGTCGTCCATATAGGCGCTCCCTTCCTGCCGACTAACCCCCATCCTAGGCAGTGACGGCTAAAGGAAACATAAAAGAGACGACTGTCATGCATGGAAGGCGTAAACCCCCAATGCGCCGGTAGACCCCAGGCGGCTAGGACCGTCCCCAAGTGCCGGCACAAGAGGAACGTCCCTGAGTGCCAACCAGGGCAATACCACAGGTGGAGGACGGACAGCGAAAGCCCGCCAGAGTGAGCAAGGTGCCTTCAAGCAAAATGGCGCCGCAGGTTGAGCATAAGTCAGCGAGCGGGCTGCATTTGAGACAAGGTGACGTGAAACGAAAGGGCGCTGACCTTCTGGTCGCGCCCTTGAAGTTGAACGTCAGATTGTCCAAATGCGGCCCGCGCAGCGTCGAGCCGTTACGCGGTTCGTAGAACCGCGTAACTAGTTAGTACATCTTCGCGCCGGCAGGGATGGAAGCGTCGAGCTGGATCAGGTTGAGACGCTCCTCGCCCTCCTCCTCGTGGATGGCGCTGATGAGCATACCGCAGCTTGGGATGCCCATCATCTTGCGCGGAGGCAGGTTGGTGATGGCGAGCAGGGTCTTGCCGACCAGATCCTCGGGCTCGTAATAATCGTGAATGCCGGAGAGGATGGTGCGGTCGGTGCCGGTGCCGTCATCGAGCGTAAAGTTCAGCAGCTTCTTGGACTTCTTGACGGCCTCGCATGCCTTGACCTTCACGGCGCGGAAGTCGCTCTTGGAGAAGGTATCAAAGTCGACGAACTCCTCAAACAGCGGCTCGACGGCAATCTTGGAATAATCAACCGTGGGCTTGAGCGGCTTGACGAAGGGGCTCGCGGTGTTGCCGGCCTCGGCAGCTTTGGCAGCAGCGGCACCGGACTGGAAACCCTTCTCGGGCTTCATGTGCGGGAACAGCAGCACGTCGCGGATGGAAGCCTGGTTGGTGAGCAGCATGACCACGCGGTCGATACCGATGCCGATGCCACCCGCGGGAGGCATACCGTACTCGAGGGCGCGCACGTAATCCTCGTCGTACTCCATGGCCTCATCGTCGCCACCGGCCTTCTCGGCCATCTGGGCGGCGAAGCGCTCGGCCTGGTCGACCGGGTCGTTGAGCTCGGAGAACGCGTTGGCGTACTCGTGACCGGCGATGACCAGCTCAAAGCGATGGGTCAGGCGCGGATCATCCTCAAAGCGCTTGGCAAGCGGGCTAACCTCGATGGGGTAATCGCACACGAAGGTGGGGTTGACGATGGTGTCCTCGCCCAGCTCGTCATAGATCTCGGCGATGATCTTGCCGGCGGTCCACTCGGGCTTAATCTCCAGGCCCTTCTCGCGTGCGGCGGCAGCAAGCTCCTCAACCGGCGTGTCGATGGTGACCTGCTTACCAATCACGTCAGAGACGATATCGGTCATGGAACGGCTTGCCCACTCACCAGAAAGGTCGATGGTCTGGCCCTGGTACTCAATAACCTCGGGGTTGCCGATAGCCTTGTTAGCGGCCTTAATGACACCCTGGGCGAGCGCCTTCATGCCCTCGAGATCGGAGAAGGCGCGGTAGGCCTCCATCGTGGTGAACTCGGGGTTATGGGTAAGGTCCATACCCTCGTTGCGGAAGATGCGGCCGATCTCGAAAATGCGCTCAAAGCCGCCGACGATGCAGCGCTTGAGGTGCAGCTCGGTGGCGATACGCAGGTAGCACTCCTGATCGAGCGCGTTGAAGTGCGTGATGAACGGCTTGGCAGTAGCTCCGCCCTGGATGGTCTGCAGGATAGGAGTCTCGACCTCCATGTAGCCATCGGACTCCATAAAGCGGCGGAACGTGGAGAGGATCTGCGAGCGCTTGCGGAAGGTCTCGCGAACGTCGTCGTTGGCGATCAGGTCGACATAACGCTGACGATAGCGGGTCTCCTTGTCGGAGAGACCGTGGAACTTCTCGGGCAGCGGGCGAACGGCCTTGGACAGCAGCGTCGCGCTCTTGGGGGCAACGGAAAGCTGACCACGCTTGGTACGCACGACCACGCCGGTCACGCCCAGGATATCGCCCAGGTCGAGGGCCTTGAGCGTATTCCAGGCGGCCTCGTCCATATCGTTGATGCGGCAGAACAGCTGGATCTCGCCGGTCGCGTCGCGCACGACGATGAACATGATCTTGCCCTGACCGCGCTTGGCGACCACACGGCCGCCGATCTTCACGACGTCCTCGGTGTCCTCGCCATCGGTGAGCTCGGCGTACTTAGTCTCAATGTCGACGACGTAGTCCTCAATCTCGGAGTGCTCGGGATAGGGGTTCTGGCCCGCCTCGAACAGGGCGGCGCGCTTGGCCAGGCGGGTGGCGCGCTCGTCGTTGAGCGTCGATGCCTGATCGGCGGCGTTCTGGTTCTCTGCCATAAGTTAGCTCCTCAAATTAAAACGCTCCCCAGGATTCGGTCCCAGGGAGCGAAAACATACCTTTACGCGGGACCGTGGTCTAGCGTGCGATCTTTGCGATGGTGTAGACGCGGGTCTTGCCCGAAGGCGTAACAACCTCGACGGAGTCGCCCTCGCCGTGACCGATGATGGCATGGCCGACCGGAGACTCGTTGGAGATCTTGTGCTCGAGCGAGTTGGTCTCGGTGGTACCGACGAGCGTGACTTCCATGACCTCACCGTTGGGATCGATCAGAGAAACGGTGGAACCGATGGAGACGGTCAGATCGCCCGTGGTGGCAGCAACCTGAGCGTTGGCGAGGATGGCCTGAATCTCGGCAATGCGAGCAGCATTCTGGGCCTGCTTGTCCTTGGCGGCGTCGTACTCGGAGTTCTCCGAAAGGTCGCCGAACGCGCGGGCTTCCTTGATGTCCTCGACGATCTCCTTGGCGTAATCGCCCTCACGCCAAGCGAGCTCCTCGACGAGCTTCTGGCGGCCCTCAGCGGTCAGTACGATCTGGCTTGCGTCCATACGGATATCTCCCCAACTATGATGTAACGATCAACTGTCAACAAAACGAAAAAGACCGGCTAGCCTGCGGGCAAGCCGGTCAGGTGCTCACCCCAAAGGGATGGGACTACTCTGCGTCCGCGTCGCTGTCCTCTGCCTTCTTTTGCTTGGCAGCAGCGAGCTTGGCCTCGAGCTCTGCGATCTCCTTGTCCTCCTTGGACTCCTCGACCACAACGTCCTCGGCCTGCTTGGTTTCGCCCTTATCGTCGCCCTCCATACCCTCGCGGATATTCTTGACGGTAGAGCCGAGGGACTTGCCGAGCTTCGGCAGGTTCTTAGGCCCGAAGATAATCAGGACAACAACGAGAATAATGATGAGCTCAGGAGCCCTCAGTCCAAACATGTAGACCTCCACAATACAGCGAGACAAGCTCGAATGAGTATACCGCGGGTGCCGCGGTATCACAACAATAGCTAAAAAAAGGGACCGCAAGAAGCGGTCCCTCCTCATGCTCTGGTCGGGTTGACTGGATTTGAACCAGCGACCCCTGCGTCCCGAACGCAGTGCTCTACCAAACTGAGCCACAACCCGTTAGCTCGACTATAGTAACAAAGATTTTCGCCGCATGCTAGAGAAATTTATATTTCTTTGGCGCTTCAATGCGAACCGTGTCGGAAACGAGCTCCGTTGCATAAGCCCACCAGCCATTTTGCTGGGCAGCTTCCGCAAGATTGACTGCCGTGGCGGCGGTATCGCAGAGAGCAAACGAGCAGGCACCCGAACCGCACACGTTTGCGGCAATGGTACCGTCCTGTGAACGAAGCCAGTCGAGCACCGTTTGAATCCGCGGCTCCATCTGCGCGGAAATGACTCCCAGGTTGTTGTGGACGAGCGCGTAGGCCGCCTCTGCGTCTCCCGAGCGAAGGGCAGATGCGATCGCTCCGGGCTTGTCCGCAGGAGCTGGAGTCTCATCAAAACGTCGATAGGCTTCAATTGTTGAAACGCTTGCCTCGCGCGGCTTGACCAGCACGACGGGCGTCGCGGGTAGTGCGGGGTACTCGGTGGCCAGCACGTCTCCCCCACCCACGTAAAATGCTGGGCTGGCATGCAAAAAGAAGGGAACGTCAGCACCAATACCCCGCGCAATGTCGTCGAGCGCGGGGTCGGTGCGATCAATTCCCCAGAGCTCCGCCAAGGCGACAATGACCGCGGCCGCATCCGTCGAGGGACCGCCCAAGCCGGCGCACAATGGAATGCGCTTCTCAATCGTCACGCAGATGTTTGCCTCGCGACCATAATGCTCGGCCATAGCAACCGCAGCCCGATACGCCGTATTCTTTTGCATGGGAAAATCTGATGCCGGAACCGTCTGGACGGTCAGCGCCTGTGCCGGCGTAACCGTCACGGTATCGGAAAGACCGACAGCTGCCATCAGGGAATCGACCCTGTGGTAGCCGCGGTCATCGCGCTCGGTATGAACCCCCAGGTAGAGGTTAATCTTTGCCGGCGCGGAAAGAGTCAGGGACCGATCGGTCACCGCTAGTGCTCCTCGAGCTGATTGCCGAGCGGAGTAAAGATATGCTCGCCGCTCTCGGGGTCGAACAGCTCGACCTGACCGGTGAGGACATCGATATACTGGTAGGACTGACGCGACTTGCGGCCGCGACGCTCGTCAACCTCGACGATAAAGACGGCGGGGTGGACGCTCTTGATGGTGCCCATGCGCTCGACGACGCGGGTGCGGCCCATGTTGGCCTTCACCTTGACGCGATCGCCCACCATATCGGTCAGCTTCTCGTGGATGTCGTCGACGTGATTGACTTCCATCTCTTCCATGAACAGGGCCTCCAGAAGGTGCAATTCAAAAAGGGGATAATACCCCTAAGATAGACAAAACTCTAATACTATAGCACCCTGCTGCCGCCATACGCAAGTAGCTAAATAAGCCCCGTCCCAAATTGACTGCTTACAGGTTGTCCGTATCGAGAACGATGGTAAACGGGCCGTCGTTGACGAGGCTGACCTTCATGTCGGCGCCAAAGATGCCGTGCGCCACGTGTTCGACATCTTGACGAACGAGCGTCAGGAAGTACTCGTAGAGCTCGTTGGCGACATCGGGGGCGCCGGCATCCGTAAACGATGGGCGGCGGCCGTGACGGCAATCGGCGAACAGCGTGAACTGCGACACTACGAGAACCTCGCCGTCGACATCGGCAAGTGCCAGGTTGGTCTTGCCGTTCTCGTCCTCGTTAATGCGCAAGCCGCGGAGCTTGCCCCACAGCTTATCGGCCTCGGCGCGCGTGTCGCCGTGGCCCACGCCCAGCAGCACCAGATAGCCGCGCCCAATTTTGCCCACGCACTCGCCGTCGACCGTCACGCCGGCGTTGAGTACGCGCTGCACCACCGCACGCACGGCCTACTCCTCGCCCGTCAGTTTGGCGGACAGATGCTCGAGCGCGTGGAAACGATGGCTGATGGCGTTCTTCTCGTCCGCCGTCAGCTCGGCCATGGTCTTGCCCGGCGTGTCGACCGGCAGGAACAGCGGGTCGTAGCCAAAGCCGTGATCGCCGCGACCCTCGTGCGCGATAACGCCCTCGCAGGCGCCCTCGCCATAGGTGACCAAACCATCCGTATCGATGAGCGCGACGACGCTCATAAAGCGCGCAGTGCGGTCCTCGTCGGCCACGCCCTCCAGATTCACGAGCAGCTTGGCGTTGTTGGCGGCATCGTCGCCGTGAACGCCCGCGTAGCGCGCGCTATACACACCGGGCTCACCGTCCAGTGCGTCGACGACCAGGCCCGAATCGTCGGCAATGGCCATGAGCCCCGTCTCTTCGACGGCAGCCTGCGCCTTGATGATGGCGTTCTCCAAAAACGTCGTGCCGTTTTCCTCGGGGTCCTCAAAATCGCCCAGCTGGCCGAGCGCCACAAAGCGAACCTCGGGCATGACCTTGCCCAAAATGGCCTCGATCTCGGTGAGCTTATGGGCGTTGCCCGTTGCCACGACAATGGTCGCCGCCGGGTCGAGGGTGTCGATGTCGATCTTCTCAAGTGCCATAGCTGGCCTCCTTGTCTCTATAGCAATGCCGTGTTGAGGACGACGAGGCCTCGGCCTCTCCCCCTCTTAATCAGCGGCAGTCTTATACTTCGACGTTTTCCCAGATAAAACCTGCCAAAATAAACCTGTCCCTTTTTGGCAGGTTAGGCGAGGGCTTGGCGCTGGAGCTCGATGAGCTCGGCAATGCCCTTGTCGCCCAAATCGAGCAGGGCATTGAGGCGCTTGCGGTCGAAGGGCGCCTGCTCGCCGGTGCCCTGGAGCTCGATCATCTCACCGGTATCGGTGGCGACAAGGTTCATGTCGACCTCGGCGTGACTGTCCTCGGAATAATCCAGGTCGAGCAGGGTGTTGCCGTCGACAACGCCCATGGAAATCGCGGCGACCTGGCCTGTGAGTGGGATGCGCTCGAGCTTACCCGCCTCGACCCACATGGCAAGGGCGTCGTGCAGTGCCACCCAGGCGCCGGTAATGCTCGCCGTTCGCGTGCCGCCATCTGCCTGAATCACGTCGCAGTCGACGGTGACGGTATACTCGCCGAGCGCCTTCATGTTGACGACGGTGCGCAGGCTACGGCCAATCAGACGCTCAATCTCCATGGAGCGACCCTTGCGGTTGGCGTGCTCGCGCTTGCAGCGCTTGCCGGTCGATGCCGGCAACATGGCGTACTCCGCCGTTACCCAACCGGCCTTGGCGCCCTTGCGCCAGCCCGGCACGCCCTCCTCGATGGTTGCAGCGCACAGCACGCGCGTATCGCCAAACTCCGCCAGGCACGAGCCGTGGGCGTGCTTCATAACGCCGCGGGTGAGCTTGACGGGACGCAGTTCGTTGGCGGCACGGCCGTTGGCGCGGTTGACCTGCATATACTCCATAGAAAAATCCTTTCGGCAAAAGGTGAACGTGAGCCTTTGGTCGGTAACCTTCCTTATATCTATTTCAGTTCGTCGATATCGACATGCTCGATGCTTTTGAGCGGCTGGCCAAAGATAAAGCTACCCGCCACCGCAAACTCGGCAATGTTGTCAGACGTAGTGGCAAAGCGATGCTGCGGCTCGGCTGCGTCGCCCGCCAGCTGTTCGCGGCGCGTGAGAATATCGGTCAGCTCGCGCGTGGTCTCCTCGGCGGAGCTCACTACGCGCACTCCGGGACCCAGCGCATGGCGAATAGGCCCCACAAGCAGCGGGAAATGTGTGCAGCCGAGCACCACGGTATCGATGCCGTGATCGCGCAGCGGTTCAACCGTGGCGCCGACCAGTGCTCGCACGGCAGGCGTATCAAAGATGTCCTCGTTCTCGAGCCACTGCTCTTGCAGATGTGCGCCCGAGGCGAGCTCGTGCTCAACGACCTCGACAAAGCTCGAGGCAGGGCAGCCGTATACGTCGACGCCGGCATCCAGGTCCTGAATGGCACGCGTGTAAGCGCCTGAGCGAATGGTGAGGTTGGTGGCGAGCACGCCCACCCGGCGCGTGCGGGTGCTGTTGATTGCCGCGCGTGCGCCCGGTGCAATTACACCGATGACGGGGACGTCGAGTACTTGCTGAGCCAGACGCAAGGCCGCTGCAGTCGCCGTGTTGCAGGCGATGACCATGATCTTGACGTCGTGCTTCGACAGCCAGCGGCCCGCCTGCAGTGCAAACGAGCGCACCTCGTCCTCGGTGCGAGTGCCATAAGGGCAGCGTTTGGTGTCGCCGAAATAGTAGACGGACTCATGCGGCAGCGCCGTCGCGATGGCGCGTGCAACCGTCAGACCGCCCAGACCCGAGTCGAATACGCCAATGGGGCGCGTGTCACCAGCCAGATTCTCGATATCGGACATTACCTCACCAGATTCTCTCTCGAAAAGATATGGCTCAGAACGATAGGACCGCGCTACGAACGAGCCGCGACCAGCAGCTCGGCCGTTGCCACCCAGCCGTCGACAATCTTGCCGCGCGTGACGTAAGCGTTATCGCAAGCGTCCAGGAACTCGGGCGCGCCGGCGCTGGTCAGGCCGTTCTCGACCAAACAGAACGTGCCCACGTGGTCGGCCATGTAGAAGTCGGACTCGGAGTCGCCGAGCGCCAGCGTCTCCTCGCGCTCGATTCCCAGGTACTCGCAGAAGCGCGCAATGGCAACACCCTTGTTGAGACCCGCCGGATTGATGTTGAACGCCCGGCCGTCCTCGACACGATCAAGCTCGAGCGTCGTCGGCTTGGACAGATGGGTCAAATGGCCGTTACAAGCCCAAACCAAACCGCAACCGGCCTCGTCGAGGATGGCCTGAACCTCGTCATCAGGCACATCGCCGCGCATGCCGACAGTGACCTCGCGGTACTTGTAACCGGTCGACATGTCGTTGTGGTACTCGATCTTATGCGGCCAGCGGGCAAGGATCTTCTCGCACACGCCGGTCTGCTCGATCACCTGGTGCGGCGTGAGACCGCAGGCAGGATCGTAGGGCATGTCGCCGGTCAGGTACTCCCAATCGTTGGCCTTGAGGTCGTACATGACCAGGCCGCCCATCTCACCGATATAGGAGTTGAGGCCGAGCACGCGCGCGTCCTCGTGGATCATAGTGCGGTTGCGACCCGAGGTGGGAACCACCTGGATGCCGGCACGAGCGAGCGCGACGACCGCCTCGACGAGCTTG
Organism: uncultured Collinsella sp.; assembly: GCA_900542275.1. Taxonomy (GTDB): domain Bacteria; phylum Actinomycetota; class Coriobacteriia; order Coriobacteriales; family Coriobacteriaceae; genus Collinsella. Next base: position 25,746 of record UQMW01000004.1, on the reverse strand, counting down.
GTCGAAGGATTGCCGTCGTTATCGCGCAATACGCACGAGCCAGGAGCGAGCATCGTGGCGTCCAGATCGGTAAAGACGTACTTGACCTTGGCAAGACGCTCGCGCATCTCGCCCGAAAGCTCGGCAACGGTCGGCAGGGTATTGTGGGACATGGTCACTCCATTACGTAGAAGGGGCTTGGTCTAGGCGTCATACGCCGCAAGGGTGCGCTTGAGAATCGAACCGTCGCGCTCACAAGGCTCGGGTCCGTTCTTGCGCAGCATACGCTCTTCCTCGCCCTTACCGGTCACGATGACCACGGCAGGACGGACGGTTTCGCGCACGGCAGTCTCGATAGCGGCAACGCGATCAGTCACGATTTGCCAGTTATCATTTCCCTGCGCTTGAACGTTGCGCGCAATCTCGGCACAAATATCCTCGACATCCTCGGGGCCGGGGTCATCCTCGGTAATCACGATTCGGTCGGCATACTTGCCAGCGGCGATGCCCATCGTGGTGCGTCGATCGACACCCTTACCGCCCGTAGCGCCAAACACAACCGCCAGCTCGCGATCGGGATAGTTCTCGCGCAAGTCACGCAGAAGCGTCTCGAGGCTCATGCCGTTATGTGCAAAATCGACGATTCCCAGGATTTTGCCCGAGACGGACGGATACAGCTCCATGCGACCGGGAACGAAGACGCCCTCAAAGCCGTGGACGATACCCTCTTCGGAAATGCCCAGGGCCTCGGCGCAGGCAATAGCGGCAAGCGCGTTGGACACATTGAACTTAACCGGCGTGGGAATCACAATGTCGCGCGTAAAGCGCGGCGTGCGCACCGTTGCCACCACGCCGCAGTCGCCATTACGAATCGCCAGCGCAAGCACGTCGGCACGCTCGTCGGTCAGGGAGAACGTCACCGTACGTTCGCAACGAGATGCCGCCTCGAGCACACGATCGACCTTATCCATATCGAGGTTGACCACGGCAAAACGGCTCTGCGAGAAGATTTTGAGCTTGCTGGCAAAGTAATCCTCGAGCGTCGGATGCTCAATCGGCGAAATGTGATCCTCACCGATATTGGTAAAGGCGCCGACTTCAAAGGCGATCTTGCCCGTGCGCTCGTATTTGAGGCCCTGGCTCGATGCCTCCATAACCAGCCACGGGGCACCCGCCTCCGCAGCATGTGCGATGCGAGACTGCAGCAGGAAGGATTCGGGAGTCGTCAGCTTGGAAGGGCCTGCCTCGATGCCGTCGTCGAACTCAATGCCCGTATTAAGAGCGGGTCGATGACAGCCCGTAAGCTTGGCCTCGTTGACGAGAATGCCGCGCAGATAAAAGCTACAAGTCGACTTGCCCTTGGTGCCTGTAAAGGCGCAGACCTTCACCTTACCCGACGGATGCCCATAAAAGGCATCTGCCACCACGGCGAGCGTGCGACGAATATCACTCACAATCACCGCGGGAGCATCAACATCGTAATCGACCTCGGAAACGTAGGCCACGGCGCCATCGGCGATTGCCGAAAGCAGGTACTCACGCTTAAACGCGCGGCCCTTGCAGACAAACAACGTGCCCGGACGCACCTGGCGCGAGTCGTCAGTCGCAAACTCAATGCGCTGGTCGCACGAAGCACTCGGTTTGGAAACAACAAGGTCATCTTCCTCGAGCAACTCTATATAGCGCATCAGAGTTAGCTTCTCTTGTGTCGGACTCGACATACAAAGACCTCTCTCGCTAAATTCAGCCTTAAAGGGCAAAAGACGTCCCGCGGCAGAAACGATGAAACATTCTGTATTATCAACCATCCTAATATGCCACCTGACCTTGCGTGCACTGCAGCCTTCTAAAAAATTGCATGGACTGTGTCGTGGGTTAATAAATGGCAACAGTGTTCACCCCGCGTAAAAACAAGGAAATCTGGGTGCTATTCTTTACCCAAATGTCTTGATGTGCCTCATTGACCCACAATGCCGACCCATCATGCCCAAGCAAAGGAATCCAGATGAAACGACATTTCGAACGTCGCCACCGCTCGGCACGCGTCCAGTTGACCCGGCACATCGCCTGCACCTTCGCGACGGTCGTTGTGGCCCTTGCCACCATCATCGGCGCGAGCGGCTGTTCGTCCTCCCAGAACGCCTCGAGCACCTACACGCTCGTCGAGAATGGCAAGCTCACCGTCGCAAGTGACTTGGCCACACCCCCGTTTGAATACGTCAACGATTCCGGCGAAGACCAGGGCTTTACCTATGAACTCATGGGCATGATCGCAGACGAGCTCGGTCTTGAGCTCAACTACTTGCCGGCGCAAAAGTTCGACGGCATTATTCCCATGGTCAAGCAGGGTGTAAAGACCGATGTCGGCGCATGTAACATCACGATTACCGACGAGCGCAAGGAAGAGGTCGACTTCACCGATCCCTATATCGACTCCAACCAGGGCGTCGCAGTTGCAAAGAACACTGGATACGACACGGTCGATAGTCTCAACGCACCGGGCGTCAAAATTGCCGTGCAGTCGGGCACCACGTCCGAGGAGTGGGCAATCGAGAACCTGCCGCAGGCAACCACCGTCAACTTTGACGACTGGACGGCAGCCTTCACCGCCGTCATGAGCGGTCAGTGCCAGGCGGTCGTATGCGATCTGCCCGTTGAGCAGTGGATGGTTTCGAACTCCTTTACCGGTATGGAGATCATCAAAGAGGTTCCGACGGGCGAGCAGTTTGGCATTGCCGTCTCTAAAGACAACCCCGAGCTGACACAGGCCATCAACGATGCCCTTGCCAAGATCAAGAGCTCCGGCGCCTACGACAAACTGTACGAGAAGTGGTTTGGCATGGCACCCACGAGCGGGTCCGATAACAAGGACGCCTCGAGCTCAGACGACGCGACGGGCGCTTCACTTGCCGTCACCTCGGCGACCGCCAAGTCAAACGAAGACAGCGGCAACGGCGTGCTCGGCGGCATCGCAACCCGCCTGACCTGGGAAGCGACAACGGGTAGCGACGAGGGCGACGTTTCGCAAATTGAGCTTGAACTGCCCGAGGGCGGATCGTTTGAGAGCACCGATGTTAAGGTCACGCTGCTCGACGGACTGAACCAGACGGATGTCAAGCCATCGTGCTCGCTGGACGGCTCAAAGCTCGTCATCAAGTTTGCCGATTCCGTCGCTGCCGGCTCGCAGATTCGCGTTGTCGTCCCCGACGTCGTATTCCCGAGCAACGCGGGTGCCTATGCCGTCACCGGCAGCTATGTCGCCGATGGCGACAAGCGAGATCTTCCCGAGAGCCCCACCATCAGCGTCTCGGAGAGCACCATGGTGCAAGAAATCGTCGCCTGGCTCGATGCCCAGCCTTGGGTTGCCGCGTGGAACTCCAACCCGTTTTTGGGCATGTTCTGCAAGCCGCAGATTATCGTCACCTCAATCGCCTCGCTCTTTAAGGGCTGGGGCATAGCACTTGCCGTGACCGCCATCGGTTTTCCGCTCGCCATCCCCATCGGCTTACTGTTCGCCTTTATGAAAATCAGTCATAGTCGCATGCTGCGCGGCATCGCCGTGACATACATCAACGTCCTGCGCGGAACCCCGCTCTTCCTGCAGATTTACATTGCGTTCTTTGGGTTCCCTATGATCGGTCTCAACGTGCCCAATTTGCCGCTCGGCGTTGGCGTGCTCGCCATCAACTGCTCGGCCTATCTTGCCGAGATTTTCCGTGCCGGCATCGAGAGCGTACCGCATGGTCAAGCGGAAGCTGCCTACTCGCTTGGCATGACTTGGTCCCAAGTTATGTCGCGCATCGTGATCCCGCAGGCCGTACGTTGCGTTATACCGACTATGACCAGCGAGTTCGTTATGCTATACAAGGACACGTCGCTGCTTTCGAGCGTTGGCGTCATGGAGCTCATGCTGTTCTCCAAAAACCTCACGGCCACCACGGGCAACATTATGCCCTACATTTGCGCCGCACTTTACTATCTGGTCGTGACGATTCCGCTCATCCACATCGTCACCAAGGTGGAGCACCGTCTCGCCGAGCGCAGCAAGCGCTAATCACTCAAACATAGCGTTCACAACCACGACCCGCCGCTTCGTCTGAAGATCGGGCCGTGGTTTTTTCGGTTCGCTCGGCGCTTATGCCCTATCACGAAACAAAAGATTGGCATGATAGTAAAGATTATTTAACATCAGCTGCCGCAATCCTTGCGGCAGTACACCTGAGCCGTCAGCAGAAAGGATCTTGCATGTGCGGTTTTGTCGGTTTTACCGGTACAGATGAACAGAGTGAGCTGGTTCTCACGGCCATGATGAATCGTATCATCCACCGTGGTCCCGATATGGGCGGCCAGCATATCGTCGACAACGTTGCCCTTGGCTTCCGCCGTCTTTCGATTCTCGATCTTTCCGAAGCTGGAGCTCAGCCCATGTCGAGCGATGACGGCAAGGTCACGATTGTCTTCAACGGAGAGATCTACAACTTCCAGGAGCTTCGCGCCGAGCTGGAGGCAGCCGGCTACGCCTTCCACTGCAACGCCGATACCGAGGTCCTGGTACACGGTTACGAGGAGTGGGGCGAGGACCTGGTCAACCGTCTGCGCGGCATGTACGCGTTCGTGATTCACGACCAGAACAAGAACAAACTCTTTGGCGCTCGTGACATCTTTGGTATCAAGCCGTTCTATTACTACCAGGCATCCGATGGCTCGCTGCTGTTTGGCTCCGAGATCAAGAGCTTCCTGAACCATCCCAAGTTTGAGAAGGCTGTCAACCACGACGCCCTGCGCCCCTACCTGACGCTGCAGTTCCCCGCCACGGAGGAGACCTTCTTTAAGGGCGTTTTCAAGCTTGCCCCGGCGCATTGCTTTACGTATGACCTGACGACCAACACCATGGACATCAAGCGTTACTGGAGCTGCGACTTTACCGACGACAACTCCAAGACCTTCGAAGAGTACGTGGACGAGTGCGACAAGGTCGTGCACGAAAGCGTCGCTGCGCACCGAATCGCCGATGTTAAGGTGGGCTCGTTCCTTTCTGGCGGCGTCGACTCCAGCTACATTGCCGCCTGCCTCATGCCCGACACCACGTATTCTGTCGGCTTCGATTACAAGAACTTCAACGAGACCAACTACGCTGCCGAGCTTTCCGACAAGCTGGGCATCAAGAACGTGCGCAAGATGATTACCGCCGACGAGTTCTTCGATGCACTGCCCGATATCCAGTACCACATGGACGAGCCGCAATCGAACCTCTCCAGCGTGCCGCTGTACTATCTGGCGCAGATGGCTTCCAAGGAGGTCACCGTCGTCCTTTCGGGCGAGGGTGCCGACGAGCTGTTTGCCGGCTATGAGTGGTACGAGGACACCCCCGAGATGCGCTCCTTTAAGAAGCGCGTGCCGCTCGGCGTGCGTCGCGCCCTGGGCTCGCTCGTTCAGCATCTCCCCTACTTTAAGGGCCACAACTTCCTGACGAAATGCGCCGAGGTTCCCGAGCGCTGGTATGTGGGCCAAGCAAAGGTGTTCGATCCCTCCGAGGTCGACGAGGTACTCAAGCCCGCTTATGACACCGGCAAGAACGCCGCCGAAATGTGCGCCGAGTACTACAAGCAGGTTCCCAACTGCTGCGAGCTTTCCAAGAAACAGTATCTGGATATGAACATGTGGCTGCCGGGCGACATTCTGCTCAAGGCCGACAAGATGTGCATGGCGCATTCTCTGGAACTTCGCGTCCCGTTCCTGGACAAGAAGGTCATGGAGTTTGCCGAGCACATTCCCGCCAACTACCGTGTTAACGAAGAAGGCTGCAAGCTCGTCCTGCGTCACGCCGCCAACCGCACGCTGCCCGACGAGTGGGCAACGCGCAAAAAGGTGGGCTTCCCCGTACCGGTCAAGTTCTGGCTGCGCGAGCAAAAGTACTACGACTACGTCAAGGAATACTTCACCGCACCGTGGGCTGCCGATTTCTTTGACACCGATGCGCTCATGAAACTGCTCGACGATCACTTTGAGGGTCGCGCGCTCAACCAGCGCAAGATCTATACCACGCTGACGTTCCTCATCTGGTACAAGCGCTTCTTTATCGACGAGGATAATAGCGCCGAAGTCGCCGCGTAAGTTTCGTTATGAATTAGCGGTGAACAGCACGGGGTTTCCGCTATACTCAATCCCTGCGGGCGATTGGCGCAACGGTTAGCGCAGGTGCTTTACACGCACAAGGCTGGGGGTTCGAATCCCTCATCGCCCACCACTTGATTGAAAAGGCTCCCAGCGATGGGGGCCTTTCTTTTTTGTGCCCAGTGCAGAGGGATTCGAACCCGCAAGGGTGCGGAGCTGAGGAAACGCGAAGCGTTTTCCAGCGCAGCACACGAGGGCCGCAGGCCCGAAGCGAAAGCGGGCGGCGAAATGGACCATTGGCGAATACCCGTGTGCAAAAAATGCCAAATATGAGTACTGCTACCTTTTTGGTAGCAGCGTTTTCGAAGTCATAGAAGGCAAATCCGACATTAGAACGACGATCGATAGCCCAGTTAAGCCAATTTACTAACTAAAAACTGGACATATGTGGCACAACTCATCTAAAAACGCCTAATTTATATGTTACGAAGTTAGTGACCGTACTCATATTTGCCACTTTTTGCACACGGCCTATCCCAGCCATGGTAAACCGATAGCAAAACGGGCTCCAGACCGCTGAATCGTGCCGCATATGGCACGTCCGCAGTCCGGAACCCGGTCCAAATTGAGCTATTGTGCTGTGTTAGGCCAAAATATCCGACAAAATCTCGATTAGGCTGTCCACGTCGGCTTCCTCACAGACAAGCTGCGGCAGGAAACGCAGCGTGTGGGCACCAGTAGCGTTAATCACGGCACCGGCGGCCAGCGCTCGGGCAACAATGTCATGCGCATCGCCTGCAGCGTCATCCAGATCGCAGCCGAGCATTAAGCCGCGACCGCGTACCTCGACCACATGCGGCAGCTTGGCGAGCTTTGCCTCCATATAGGCGCCCACCTTGACGGCATGCTCGGCGTAGTCGCCGCGCACAAGCGCGGAGAGCGTCGCGGCGCACGCCGCGATGGCCAAGCAGCTACCGCCAAAGGTCGAACCGTGGTCGCCGGGCTTAAACACGTCGGCGATCTCCTTCTTTGCCACCACGGCGCCCATGGGGACGCCGTCGGCGATGCCCTTGGCAAGACTCATGATGTCGGGCTCCACGCCATAAGTCTGGAACGCAAACGGCTTACCGGAGCGGAACAGACCGCACTGGACCTCGTCGGCGATAAGCACGGCGCCCACCTCGTGTGCCAGGCAGCGCGCAGCCGCCATAAACTCCTCGGTCATGGGATGCACGCCGCTCTCGCCCTGGATCGGCTCGAGCATCACGGCGCAAATCTCGCTTCCCAGCTGCTTAAAGATTGCGCGCAGCTCATCGACATCGTTGGGCGTGCAGGCCACAAAGCCGCCCGGCAGCGGACGGAAGCTATCCTGCAGCCAATCCTGCATGGTAGCGGCAATGGTCTCGAGCGTTCTGCCATGAAAGCCGCCACGCATGCACACGATGGTGTTGCCACCGTTACCGGCACGCTTGGCGTACAGGCGAGCAAGCTTCATCGAACCCTCATTGGCCTCGGCGCCAGAGTTGGCAAAGAACGTCTCCCATACCTGCTCGCCCGCCGTCGGAGCGCCGAGCGCAGCTGCCGTGGTCTCATCGCCGGCAGTAATGGCATCGGCAATCACACGTGCACTGTCCACGTCGTCGTTAGCGAGCTTGGACAGCAGCGCCGCGACCTGACCACGCTGCTCGATGTAGAAGTAGTTAGACACATGCAGAAGCTTTTTGGTCTGAGCCTCGAGCGCCGAAAGCACTGCAGAATTACCGTGGCCTAGGCTACACACACCAATACCAGCGAGAAAGTCAAGATACTCACGACCATCGTCACCGATGAGCTTCATACCGTGACCTTCGACAAACTCAACCGGCGAGCGGCCAAAGGTATGCATAACGTAATGGGATTCGAGCGATTGTTGAGCAGCAAGTGACATGGGATGCCTTTCATCGAGCGCCGGGCGGCGCGGGCTGTGGGTGTAAGGATGCGGCGCCAAGACGTTAAACCGTCTGGAGCTTCTCGACCTCGTCGAGGTTCTCGGTCAGGCGTGCCGCAAAGGTCGAAAGCGGGTGCGGGTGCGTATCGAACTCGTATGCCGTCTCGGTGGAATGGATCACGGTGCCGACGCCGGCATCGGTCAGCAGCTCCAGGAGCAGCGAATGCGGCGTGGTGCCGTTGATGATGTGCGCGCGGAACACACCGGCGGCAAGCGCATCGACAGCGGCGCGTAGCTTGGGAATCATGCCCTTGTCGACCTCGCCCCCATAGAGCATCTCATTAACCTCGTCGAGCGTCAGGTTGGAAATGAGCGAATCCTTGTCGCTAAAGTCCTTATACAGGCCATCGACGTCGGTAAGAAAGATCACCTTATGCGCGTGGAGCGCCGCCGCGACAGCACCGGCGGCGGTATCGGCGTTGATGTTGAAGAAGCCGCCGTCCTCCCCCGCCGCAACGGTAGCGATGACGGGGATGTACTCGCTATCGAGCAAGCGCTCGATATAGTCGGTGTTGACGTGCGTGACCTTGCCCACGCGACCGAGCTCGGGGTCGAGCGGCTCGGCGATGAGCGTGCCGGCATCGCTGCCCGACACGCCCACGGCCAGGTTGCCGTGCTGGTTAATGGCAGCGACTAGCTCCTGGTTGACCTTGCCGCCCAGCACCTCGCGCACGATATCCATGGTATCCGGCGTGGTCACGCGCTGGCCGTTCTTAAATTCGACAGGGATGTCATAGTGGCTGAGCGCCTCGTTGATGGCCTTGCCGCCGCCATGCACGATAACGGGGCGCATGCCGATAATCTTGAGCAGAACGATATCGCTCATCACGTCGCGGCGCAGTTGCTCGTCGACCATGGCGGCTCCGCCATACTTGATAACGACCGTCTTGCCGGTCAGGTTTTTAATCCACGGCAGCGCCTCAAACAGCAGCTGCGCGGTTGCTTCGTTGGATTCACTCGAGCGACAATCGCGTGCGAATTTCATAGTCTGCCTCGTCTTTCGTGTAGCTATCGCGCCGCACCTCGTTGCCCGCGATTGCAGCGGGACGCGCGGCACATCGGGAGTCTAGGAACGGTAGTCGCCGTTAATGGAGATGTACTCGTGCGTGAGGTCGCAAGTCCACACGGTGGTCGCCGCGTCGCCTGCGCCCAGATCGGCCGAGATCACGATCTCGGACGCCTCGAAACGTCGCAGGGCCTCGTCCTCGTCAAAGGGAACGGTCAGGCCATCGCGACAGACGGGCATGCCCATCATGTCGATGGAAACATCTTCCTGGTTAAACTTCACGCCGCACTTACCGAGTGCCATGGCAACGCGGCCCCAGTTGCAATCGTGGCCGGCAATGCAGGTCTTGACGAGCGGAGAGTTGGCAACAGCGCGCGCCGCGATATCGGCCTCCTCGTCGTTAGCGGCACCGGTAACATTGACCGTCACGAGCTTGGACGCGCCCTCACCGTCGGCGGCGATGTTGCGCGCCAGGCTCTCGCACACCTCGTGCACGGCAAATGCCAGTTCGCCAAAGGCATCAGTACCCTCGACGATGGCCTCGGCATCCGCGGCGGCAGCGCCGGAGGCAAGCATGATGCAGGTGTCGTTGGTCGAGGTATCGGAATCGACCGTCACCTTATTAAAAGTCTGCTTCACAGTCGAGAGCAGTAAGGCGTGGAGCGCCGCCGGCTCGACGGGGGCATCGGTAGTAATGACCGAAATCATGGTGGCCATATTGGGCATGATCATGCCCGAGCCCTTGCACATGCCGCCCACCGTATAAGCGTTGCCCGTATGGCCCGCGGCCTCACTACGATAGCGAACGGCGTACTCCTTGGAGTGGGTATCGGTGGTCATGATGGCACGGGCGGCATCGGCGCCACCATGAGCGGAGAGCGCCTCATAAGCTGCCGGAATTGCCGTCTCAAACGTGTCGATCGGCAGAATCTGACCAATCACGCCCGTGGAGGCGACCAGGATTTGCTGAGGCTCGCAGCCGATGACCTGCGAGGCGATGTTGCACGTCTCGCGCGCGCAGGCAAGACCCGTCTCGCCCGTGGCGGCATTCGCGTTGCCGGAGTTGACCGAGACACCGGCGATGATGCCATAGGCCTTATCGGCACCGCCCAGATTGGCGCGGCTCACCTGCACAGGCGCTGCGCAAAAGCGGTTGGTGGTAAACACGCCGGCACCGGGACAGGGCTTATCGGGCACGACGAGCGCGTAATCCAAGCGCTCGGGATTCTTGCGAAAACCTGCATGAATACCCGCGGCCTTAAAGCCGACCGCTGCCGTAACGCCACCCTCGACGGCGCGAATCTTGATGTCGAATTGCTCTGTATTCATCGTCCTTACGACTCCTTATATCAAACAAAAAACGGGCATCGGCTGGCACGCCATACCGGTCGCAATTACTAGACCAGCTTAAAAGTGGCGCCCCGCTCGATGCCCGACTGCCAAATCGTTAACAATCGAATGTGCTACACCGGGCACGCCACTGTGGGCAAGCCTCGTCGCTCGTCAAAACCAAAGACGATGTTGGCGCACTGGACCGCCTGGCCCGCAGCACCCTTACACAGATTGTCGATGGCACCTGTCGCCACCAGCACGCCCGCGCGCTTGTTGAGTGCAAGGCCAATCTGGGCGGCATTGGTGCCGACGACCGAGGCCGTCTTGGGCTGCTGGCCGGCATCGAGCACGCGCACAAAGGTGCGACCGGCGTAGAACTGCTTGTAATGGTCGACGACGTCCTCAAGGGTCAGCGTGCCGAGAGCCTGCGGCGCGAGCGGCAGCGTCACCGTGGAGAGCAGACCGCGCTTGAGCGGTGCCAGATGCGGGGTGAAGACGATGCGGTCGGCCAGGCCAAGTATCTGCTCGATCTCGGGCGTATGACGATGCTTGCCCACGCCATAGGCCTCCAGATTCTCGTCCGCGCTGCAAAAATGCGTACGGGCGTTGCAGGACTTACCGGCACCCGTCACGCCGCTGATAGCGTCGACGATCACGGGGCCGCTCTGGGCAACCCAGCCGGCGCGCACGGCAGGCGCGGCAGCAAGACTCGTTGCGGTGGGATAGCAGCCGGCGCAGGCGACCAGCACGGACTTGCTATCAGCATAGTCGGATGCGGCGGTCTCCAGGTCCCGACAGAACAGCTCGGGCAGACCAAAAGCACGGGTCTTGAGCAGCTCGGGGCTCGTGTGCTCGGCGGCATACCACGCCTCGAACACGGCCGGATCGCTCAGACGATAGTCGGCAGACAAGTCGAAGCAGGAAACGCCTGCGGCAAGCAGGGCGGGCACCTGCGCCATGGCGGCGGTGTGCGGCACGGCCAAAAAGACAGCGTCGCAGGATGTAAGCTCGGGAGCATCGTGCGTCGTGAAGACAAGATCGCTCACGCCGGCGAAACTCGGATACACCGCGGACAGCGGTTGACCGGCATCGGCGTTGGACGTGATGGCAACAAGTTCAAACTCGGGATGGCCGAGTACGAGGCGAATGAGCTCGGCACCGGCATATCCTGCCGCACCGACGATTCCAACCTTTAAAGACATATCAGACTCCTTGTCTGCAGTTTATGCACCAATGCGCATCCCGCACCCGTCGTTATGAGGTGGGTTGAAACTTTAGCACCAAAAGATGCATATATACGCAAATCTTTTGCATATTCATGCATTGAAACAAACCAGACACATTCACGCGAAGGAATTGACAAATAACAATGGGCCCCACATCGCCCGGTGCACCTTGCGGTGCCGTTGCGATGTGGAGCCCGACACAGACGGGTATTTAAATTGTTGGGGCCGGCGGGAAAACTCTTTTAGAGCTCGACCGGCACCCATTCGTCGTGGTTGCAGATGAAGGCCTCCGGTTCCTCGACGCTAAAGAAGACGAGCGTGGGGTCGCCTGCGCCCTCATAATGCTCGCCCAAACGTTCCAGATGCTTCCAGCCGGCCTCGCGCATATCGGGGGCAGCCTGGTCATCCAAGCCCGCACGTCCGCGCAAAATGAGCCAGCCATGGCCCGGCCACCAGCTCGTGGCTTCAAAGCGCTGGTTTTGCAGCAGCTCCTGCCACACATCTTTGGTGCGCGCTGTCACAAACCACAGCTTGCCGTCCTGAATCTGCGCAAACGAAAACGGACGCACATGCGGCTGCCCATCCACGCTCGTCGCTAGATACCACGCCGGCACCGACGTCAGATACTCCAACACCGTATTCAATCCGTCCACGTTTCCTCCTGCCACTAGCCAATTTGGAACGGGTAGTTCATTTGAGACGCGCTAGAGCTCCAGACGCTCTTCGCTGCCGTCGATATCGCAGAAGCGGGCGACGATATTGCGGACCGAGAAAAATGCAAGGCGACCGTCGTTGGCGCTCTCGTGATTCTCGCCAATGCCCACCATGTGCTTAAAGCCTGCTTCGCGAACGCGGTCGCTCACGACCGCATCGTCCTCGAGCGCGGCCTCGCCGGTCAATACGATCCAGCACTCCCCCGGCTTCCAGCCCGAAAGCTCAAACTTGGGGTTCGCGCCGAACTCTGCCCATACATCCTTGTCGCGCGAGGTGCAAAACCACAGCTTGCCGTTATCGACCATGGCAAACGAGAACGGCCTTACGCGTGGCTGATGTCCATCGTTCACGTCAGTCGTGGCCAGAAACCACGCGGGGATGCGCCTGAGGTATGTGCAGACGCGCTCGAGTTGCGCCGTGCGGTCGATGCCGGTCATAGGAATCCCTTTCTTGCGCTCGAATCGCGCCTAAACAAGTTGCAGATTGGCAACGAGAACCACTGTCACCAGCAGCGCCATTGCCACCGCGGCAAGCGCATCGACGCGGCCAAACATAAGCGTGTGCAGCCGCGTGCGCCCTTGCTCGCCATGGTAGCAACGTGCATCCATGGCGGCAGAAAGTGTCTCGGCATGACGAAATACGCCCGTGAACAGCGGGATTGCCACGCTGGCGAGCATGCGCACGCCGCCGAGCGGACCACCCGTCACGCGCGCGCCGCGACTTGCCTGCGCGTCCGCCGTCTGCTTCATCTCGGTGGCAAACTGCGGCATAAAGCGCAGCGCGATGCCCATGATCATGCCGAGCTCGTGTGCCGGAAGCCCCACGCGCGCAAGCGGCGCGAGCAAACGCTCAAAGCCTGCCGTGAGATCGAGCGTAGGCGTGGTAAGCGTAATGGCGCTCATGCCGGCCATCATCAGGGTCAGGCGGCACGTCATAAACCCGGCGGAATGCAGCGAGCCCTCGCTAATCTGCAAAAAGCCGAGCTGCCACAGGATGTGCCCGCTCTGGTCGGTAAATAGGTTGAGCACCGCGACCACCACGACGATCGCCAGCAGCGGCGCCATCGATGACAGGACACGGCGAAGCGGCACCCGGGACACGGTATAGATCAGCACAACGAAAATTGCGACCGGGACCAGTCCGCGGAAGCTACTGACCGTGAGCGTCGTGATCAGAAACACAAAGCCCAAGAGCAACTTGGTTCGCGGGTCCAGACGGTGGATTGCACTATCGCCGGGATAGTAGCTGCCAAACGAAAACGCCTCCATTAGCAGCCCTCCTCTCGCGCGATCGTTTCGGATTTGGCCTTGTCCGAGACGTTAGAAGAACCGTCTGAGCGATCGATCAGCAAATCTGCCAACTCGTCGGCCAACGACTCAACCGCATAGAGCCCGTCGCAACGCAGCGGCACGCCCGCTTCCGCGAGCGCCAGCGCCATGCGCTGGGCAGCGGGAACACCCAAGCCGATTGATTTAAGCTCATCCGCATGCGCAAAAACCTGAGCGGGCGTGCCCTCGGCAAACACCGCGCCTTCGTTCATCACAACGATGCGGTCGCAGCAATTGGCCAGGTCATCCATACTGTGCGAAACCATGACAACGGTCATGCCCTCGTCATGAAGACGACCAATGAGCTCCAGGAAATCCCTGCGGGCCGCCGGATCGAGACCTGCCATGGGCTCATCGAGCACCAGCACCTCGGGCTCCATAGCGAGCACGCCGGCAAACGCCACACGCCGCTGCTGACCGCCCGAGAGCTCAAAGGGGCTCTTGTCGCCTATCGCGGCTAGGTCGAGGCCCACGCGTGCGAGCGATGACGCAACGCGGCGCGCGACCTCGTCTTGCGACAGGCCAAGGTTGTGCGGACCAAATGCAACGTCCTGCACCACGGTCTCGGCAAACAGCTGACGCTCTGGATACTGAAACACCACGCCGACCTTTGCCTTAACCGCGGCGGCGTCTTTCTTGCTTGATGGGTCGAGCTCCAGCGCGCAAACGCTCCCCTCCTGCGGGCGGATTAGCCCGTTGAGGTGCTGGACCAGTGTGGATTTACCCGAACCGGTATGGCCCGCCAGACCCAGGAACTCGCCGCGACGCACCGTCAAAGACACGTCGCGCAGTGCCCACGGGCTGCTGGGGTCGTTTCCCCAGAGAGCCTGCTTGTTCGATTTGCCCGCAGCGACCGAGCGCTGATGCCAGCGACGGCGCTCGCGCGGACTGAGCGAATAGCTGTACGAAACATGGGATAGCTCGATGACGGGCTCCGACGCGTTGTCCTTGTTGTCTGCCGGAATAGTGCCGTCAGCGATTTCCAACTGGGATGCGGAAGGCTGCCCCGCGGTGCCCACCTCACTTCGCTCGGTATAGGCCTGCGCAACCTCGGCAACCATATCCGCTTCGCGCACTTGCGCATGAACGGGCACACCCTTCGCACGAAGCGCCATGCCCAAACGGCACGACTCCGGCATGTCCAAGTTCAGCTGCGCAAGTTCGTCCGCCTGCGTCAGGATTACCTCGGGAGTACCGAGCATGGCAACGCGCCCCGCCCGAAACACTGCGACTCGATCGGCCTCGGCGGCCTCTTCCATAAAGTGTGTGATCATCACGATGGTCATACCACGGTCATGAAGAGCACGACACGCCTTCATAAGGCCCTTGCGGCCGCGTGGGTCGAGCATCGAGGACGCCTCGTCCAAGATGAGCACGCGCGGTTCCATGGCAAGCACGCCGGCAAGCGCCACGCGCTGCTTTTGGCCACCCGAAAGTGCATGGGTCTCGTGGCGCTCAAAGCCCACCAGGCCCACGGCCTTCAGCACATCCCGCACACGCTGCGCGATCTGGGCTGATGGCACGCCCAAGTTTTCGGGACCAAAGGCAACATCGTCCTCGACAAGCGTCGCCACCAGCTGATCATCCGGGTTCTGGAATACCATGCCCGCAGTCGAGCGAATGTCGTAGACCAGCTCGGGGTCGGACGCATCCATGCCATCGATGCGCACCGTGCCGGCATCGGGCTGCAGCAGCGCATTCAGGTGCTTGGCAAACGTCGACTTGCCCGACCCATTACCACCGAGGATGCAGAAAAACTCCCCGTCCTCGATGTTCAGATCGATGCCGTCAAGCGCTTTCGCAGTGCCGTCGTAGCTAAATGAGATGCCCCGGCACTCAATCATGCGCGGCCTTTGACCTGATCCTTTTTAGGCGTGATGAGGTTGGAGACTGCCTTATACACCGCCAGCGTCAACACCGAGTTAAGCGCGGTCTTGATGAGGTTAAACGGCAAAACGGCGGGAAGCATGAGCGGCAGAATCGCATCGACCGAGTGATACCAGAACCAAACGCCGATGGTCAGGTTCGCAACCATGGACAGCACCGTAGCGGCAATGACGCCGAGCACCAGACCAATCACGGCACCCTTGTAGGTGTGCATCTTTTGGTAGACGATCGCCGCGGGCAGAATAAAGCCCAGCGTAGCGACCAAGTTCATAAGCGCGCCGACCCAGTCGCCCGTGGTGAGCGCATGGATGACAATCGCCATGGCGGCAACGGCAGTGCCGGCACCAGGACCGTACGCAAACCCGCACACCATCGCCGGCACCAGCGACGGGTCATACGTCAAAAACGGCGCCGAGGGAAGAATGGGCAGCTGCACATACATAAACAGGGCGCCCAAGGCGCACATCAACGCCATGGTTACGAGCTGTTTGGTGCTCCACCTATTCGTGTTCTCAAAATGGATATGCTGCGACTGTTCAGACATAAGATCACCTGCCTCTTTCATCCGGACTCTAACCGTTGGTACTGGAATCTCACCAGTTCAGCCGGCATGCGAACCAACGCACACCCGGGTCGCGGACTCATCGGCTCGGTCGCAGACACATCGCCTGCGCCACGGCGTCCCCTTTGGCACCGCCCGATTTACCACCAGTGGGGAATTCCACCCCGCCCTGAAACAGCAATTGCAAGTGTAGCACGAGCAATCGTTCGCGCAAGTATGCCGAGGGTAATTTATGGCGGGAGAAACGCTCTAGAAATGCGGCCGGGACAGAGCAGCGCGACAATAACGTACCCGCCCATCCCAAAGTGCTGCGCCTTTCGCGCAAAGCGCGAAACAGCGAAGGGGACACGTATCCCTATCGACCACGTCCTTCTCCGCCCGCCGACCTCAAGGCCGTAAACGCAGGGAATCCGAGGACGTTCCGGAGAGAAGCCCCCGTCACGCCCCCGGATTCCCGGTGGGAGTTCTAGACCTTGTCGGCCTTAGTACATACCGCCGCCCTGCTGACCAGCGGTAGCAGCAGCGATAGCGTCCTCAAGCTGAGTGTTTTTGGGCACATCGGAGACGGTAGCCTCGGTGATGAGGATCAGGCTGGCGACAGAAGCAGCGTTCTGCAGGGTGACGCGGCTGACCTTGACGGGGTCGAGGACGCCCATCTCGATCATATCGCCCCACTCGCCGTTGGCAGAGTTGAGACCCTGGCCGGCGGGCAGCTCGGCAACCTTGTCGACCACGACAGCGCCCTCAAAGCCAGCGTTCTTGGCGATAGTAGCGACCGGAGCGGTCAGAGCCTTCTTGACGATATCGACGCCGATCTTCTCCTCGGGGTCGTCGATCTCGACAGCATCGAGCGCAGGAGCAGCGTCCATGAAGGCGACGCCGCCACCGGCGACAATGCCCTCCTCGACAGCAGCGCGGGTAGCCTGCAGGGCATCCTCGACGCGGTGCTTGATCTCCTTGAGCTCGGACTCGGTAGCAGCGCCGACCTTGATGACGGCAACGCCACCGGAGAGCTTGGCCAGGCGCTCCTGGAGCTTCTCACGGTCGAAGTCAGAGGTGGTGTTCTCCATCTCGCCCTTGATCTGAGCGATGCGGGCGTCGATGGCCTCCTTGGAGCCAGCGCCGCCGATGACGACGGTGTTGTCCTTGGAGATAGTGACGGACTTAGCGGTACCGAGCATATCGGCGGTGATGTCAGCGACCTTCACGCCCAGCTCGTCCAGAGCGGCCTGGCCACCGGTGAGGACGGCGATGTCCTCCAGGATGCGCTTGCGGCGATCGCCGTAGCCCGGGGCCTTGACGGCGCAGACGTTGAGAGCGCCACGAATCTTGTTGAGGACCAGGGTCGGCAGAGCCTCGCCATCGATGTCCTCAGCGATGATGAGCAGGCCACGGCCGGCGCGCTGGACAGCCTCGAGAACAGGCATGATGTCCTGAACGCTGGAGATCTTCTGGTCGGTGATGAGGATGTACGGATCCTTCATCACGGCCTCCATGCGGTCGTTGTCCGTGACGAAATAAGCGGAGACATAGCCCTTGTCGAACTGCATGCCCTCGACGGTGTCGATGGTGATGTCGAACGTCTGGGAATCCTCGACGGTGATGACGCCGTCCTTGCCCACGACCTCCATGGCCTCGGCGATCTTCTCGCCGACCTCGGGGTCACCAGCGGAGATGGTGCCGACGGAAGCGATCTGCTCCTTGGTCTCGACCGGCTTGGCCTGCTTCTTCATCTCGGCGACGGCGGCGTTGACGGCCTTGTCGATGCCGCGACGGATGGCCAGCGGGTTGGCGCCAGCGGCGACGTTGCGCAGACCGTCGTTGACGATAGCCTGAGCGAGCAGGGTTGCGGTGGTGGTGCCGTCACCCACGGTGTCGTTGGTCTTGGTGGCGACCTCCTTCACCAGCTGAGCGCCCATGTTCTCGATGTTGTCCTCGAGCTCGATCTCCTTAGCGACGGAAACGCCGTCGTTGGTGATGGTCGGGGCACCGAACGTGCGCTGCAGAGCGACGTAACGGCCCTTGGGGCCCATGGTGACGGTAACGGCGTCGGCCAGAGTGTTGACGCCCTTGGCGAGCTTGGCGCGGGCATCGGTGTTGAACGTAATGTTCTTTGCCATGGTAGGTAATCCTCCAAAAGAAATGTGACTCGCGTCGCCGCTTCCGAGTCCTATGCGGCGGACGCGTTCAAAGACGAATCAGAGATTCTGACGAGACTAGGCCTCGACGACGGCGTAGATGTCGTCGGCGCGCATCAGCAGATACTTCTCGCCGTCGACCTTGACCTCGTTGCCGCCGAACTTACCGTAGATGACAACGTCGCCGACCTGAACGTCCATAGGGATGCGCTCACCCTTGTCGTTGACCTTACCGGCGCCAACGGCAACGATGGTGCCGCGCTGCGGCTTCTCCTGAGCGTTGCTGGCGATATACAGACCAGAAGCGGTCTTCTGCTCAGCCTCGTCGGGCTTGACCAGGACGCGATCTGCAAGCGGCTTCAAAGACGACATGCTTGTTTCCTCCTTTGTGGGCCGCGCGGTCATGCCGCGCGGGTTAACCCTTTTTGTTTGCGTACGCGTTGAATGGTACCCACGAATGGCGGGTTATACAACACGGAGTCAAAAAATCTTATTTTTTGGCACTTAGATTTTCTGAATGCCGGGGGATAACTTGTGCGCGGCCCCAAGGCGGACCGGAAAGCATGAAGTTTTAGCGCGGCAACTTTGTGAATCAGCTTCTCAAGACTACAATCCTCCAGATGAAATATGCCCAAATGAGAGGAAGGGAGGGCAGATGACTGATGAGCTGAGCACCTCGGCATGGCGAGATATAGCACCGAATCGCGATGCACGCGACTCCATGCCGCCCGTTCGCACTCGCCTGCTCGCCCTGGCTCTCGTCTTCGCCCTTCTCGCGGTAACCATCCTCTCCCCCATCGCAGCCGCCCATGAGTTGCATCATGACTGCACCGGCGCGGGCTGCACCATCTGCGCCGAGCTCGCCGGCAATCTGTCGATCGCCCGTGGCGGTGACACCGTCCCCGTGGGCGCGACATCGTTCATCATCCTCTTGCTGATCTCCGCCCTCGCCGTCATCGGCACCGAGCGATCTTCATATGCCCCGGTCACCCTATTATCCCTCAGGGTCCGTCTGGACGATTAGCGGCTCCCAATTGAATCAAATAGCTACCGCGTGCCACAGCGGCATCGCCTTCGGCCGTCGGCACCCCGGCGCAACCGTTTTCAATTCAGAAGCAATCTATGAACAACCGAATCTACCGTCGCCATCCCAAGCGGCGTCCTATTCGTCACCGTGGCCCCATGGCGGCGGCATATATGTCCCTTGTAAGTGCGGTCTTTGCTCTCGCCGATTCTGACGACAATGCGTCCAGCTCGACCCCGTCGAGGGACTCACTGACAAACAGCTTAAAGCCGGCGAGGATTACCCGCCCATCATGAACGACAACCTGGAGAAGCTCGTGAAGACGCTGAACTAGGAGTAAGGAACAGAGACGATGAAGATGAGCATGAAGGATCTGAAAAGCTGGATGACCGACCATCCCTACCCCCGTACGCTGGCAACGATCGGCGGCGCATCGATATGCTCGATGCTCGCCCTCGAGCTGCCCTCCAACCATGAGCTGTGGAAGATGCAGCCCGGACCGGCACTTTTGGAGCTTTTGCTCATCTTCTGCTTCTTGTGCCTGTTGTTCTATCTGCCGCACCGCCGTAAGACCCCCGCAATCGTGGGCATCGCTGCGCTCGCCAGCATCGGTATCGCCGAGTACTTCGTAATCACGTTCAAATCGATGCCCATCCAACCCGGAGACCTGTTCGCCCTCTCGACCGCTGCGACGGTCGCCGGCAGCTACACCTATGAGCTCAGCACTTTCTGCTTCATGGGGCTTGCCGCCGCGGCCTTGGGAATCGCGCTTATCGTCCTCATTCCGCGTGATGCATGTGGGCGACCGCCGCGCCGCGCATCGGAAACGTCCCCCGAGCCCATCGACCATGCGATGTCTGCGTCCTTGAAATCGAAGGACCCAAAGGCGTCTCCGGCAACCGAGGGGACATCGACAGCGCCGAGGGAGCATCCAGTCGCAACCAAATCCAAGCTCCCCCTCTCCGTCGACCGTCGTACCGCACTTGTTGCCGGAGCCGTGCTGGGGGCGCAGGCCTTCATCAGCTATTACGACACCTTGGGCATCAAGCTTCATACCTGGAAGCCCCTCGAAAGCTATTACAGTCAGGGGTTTCTCCCCACCTTCATTTCGAGCGCGCAAAAAATGGTGCCGCCTAAACCCAAGCACTACAAGAGCGGTGAGGCCTCGGCGATCATCAAGCGCCTTGCCGCGCGCTGGAACGCGGGCACGAACGGCATCGCCGACCCTTCCCGTGTCGCTGCCGTCGAACAGTTTGACCAGCTCAAGCCCTCAGTCATCTGCATCATGAACGAGTCCTTCGCCGACCTTTCGATCTTTAACGAACTAGGCTGTGGCTATAAGGGGCCCGAGCGCTTCAAAGCCATCGACAACGCGCTTCTGCAGGGAGTGAGCTACATGAGCGCCTTCGGTGCCGGCACCTGTAACAGCGAGTTCGAGTTCTTAACCGGACACTCCATGGCATTCCTGGGCGCTGGCGTCTACCCGTTCATGACCTACAACCTGGCCCCGAGCGAGAACCTCGCCCGTCAGTTCAAGAGACTCGGCTATCGCACCGTGGCCATGCACCCCAACCACGCCACCAACTGGAATCGCGAGAACGTCTTCGCGGACATGGGATTCGACGAGTTCCTCTCGATCGAGGACTTCGCCGGCGCACCCGAGCTCTGCCGCAAGGTCACCGACGCCGCCACCTACGACAAGTGCCTCGAGGTACTAAAGCAGAGCGACCAGCCGATCTTCATCCACGACGTGACGATGCAAAACCACTCCGCCTATGACACGGGCTTGGTGCCCACCGACCAGCAACTGCACCTTGCCGTCGAAGGTGTGTCCGACAAAGTTATCACCTGGACCAATGAATACTGCTCGCTCATGGAAGCGTCCGATGCCGCCTTCGCCGCCTTCCTGGAAAAGCTGCGTGATCTCGACCGCCCCGTCGTCGTGGTGATGTACGGCGACCACCAGCCGTTCTTCACCGACCGCTACAACGACCTCTACTTTACCGATGAGGACGATGCCACCCATACCGAGCGCATCTGGCAGACACGCTATGTGGTCTGGGCGAACTACGATGTCGCCGGCAACGCACAAACGAGTGGGGAACTCAACACAAGCATCAATAACGTCGGTGCACTCGCACTCAATGCCATCGGTGCCCCGCTCACCGCCTACCAACGCGCACGCTTGCAAAACCGAGCGCACATGCCGGCGATAAATGTGGTGGGGGCGCAGGATGCGCACGGCGTTTGGTATACAGCCGAGGCCAAGAACGTTCCCGCCAAGACCGCTAATGCGCGCGATCGCCTGGACCGCATGCAATATCGTAAGCTCTTCGACCACGAAGGCTCGGTCTTTGCCACCCATAAGCAGGCGGCCGCCAACGAAACCGACCCCAACGCAGCTCCGGGAGCCTAGGGTTGACCAATCTCGGGCCCGGTATTCAGAAAAGTCAGTGCAGCAAAATGGCGATGCGGACAGCGACTTGGGCATGGTTTTCGCCGCTCGCACGGGTCCCCTGGGGAGCAGCGTGCATTTTTGGGAGTTTTCAGCAGGCCAGGACGGCTGCATACGCGCCGGACACACCATATTGGTCCCAAGGATGCCTTCGACCGGCGATTTGAGTCGGCAGACAAACCCCGTCAGGACAAAAAGGCATGCTTCGCGCCACACCGGACCGCAAAATAACGTCGAACTCCGCGATGTTACCTGACTGTAGCGGCACCGGCGGGGCTTGCGGTGCTGAATACTCCGTTTTTTTGCACGGCCCAGGCGGGGGTACATCAGGACCAGAAAAATCAATCCAACCTTTTTATGCAATCTGCAATGGGAAGTATTCAAAACACCAAGAGACAGCATTACTGACGTCCAAATTGGGCGCGGGGCAGCGGCGCCTCCGCCCCGCGCCCAAATCAAGCAGAGCGGGGGCGCTCCTAACGGACCCCATAGGCAAACAAACGCAGCTCGAGCGCCATCCCAGAATAGGCTGCCCGAGCCGCGTTTAACGGTACGGCATGAATATTAGCGCTCGTAGATTAAGTTGCCTGCCAGATAGGTTGCCTGAACCTTGGTAGCCTGGAGCTCTTGGGGGTCGATGGTGAGCGGGTTTTGGTCCAGGACTACCAGGTCGGCGTATTTGCCGGGTTCCAGGCTGCCGAGGTTTCGCTCGTCGCCTGCCGCGTAGGCGCTGCCCAGGGTGTAGTTGCGCAGAGCTGTAGCCGCGTCGATGCGCTCGCTGGGGAGCCAGCCGCCCTCGGGCCAGTGGCTGCGGGGATCTTGGCGCGTGATAGCCGTGTAGAGCACGTTCATGCTGGTAACGGCCGTGATGGGGCTGTCGGTACCGAAAGCTTGACGGATACCGCGCTGCTGATAAGTTGCGAACGGCCACATGATGCGGCTGCGTTCCAGGCCCAGGTCGCGCTCCGGGCCACCCGGGTCGAGCGTGATGTGGCAAGGCTGGCTCGAGGCAATGACGTTGAGCTTGCGCAGACGATCGATGTCCTCGGGCAGCAGATTCTCCAAATGCTCAAGCGTATTATGGCCGTGCGGGGGCAAACCGTAGAGCTCTGCCGCCTCCTCAAAGATATCGAGTGCGGCATGGATGGCGCCGTCGCCGATAACGTGGATGCGCACGGTGTGGCCGCGCTCGGCTGCCGCCAGGACCAGCTTGCGCATGCGCTCGGCAGGAACCGTCAGGCGACCTTGATCGCCCGGGAAGCGCGGATTGGTATAGGGCTCGGTGAGATATGCCGTGTGCTCGCTCGAGACGCCGTCGAAGAACTGCTTAAAACCAGGCGCCGAGAGCAGCGCGTTGTTCGCGTAGCGGGTCTGCAGTTCTTCTAAGCGCGATTGGTCATCCAGCAACGTGGGGAACAGATGGGCTCGGATGCCCAGCTTGCCGGCTGCCTGTAGCTTGCCGTAGACATCGTCGCGGATAAAATCGCAGCCCGGCATGGGCATGAGCGACATATCGCATATCGAGGTGATGCCCTGCTCGGCCATACGCCTCATTTGATCGGCGTAAGCGCTTGCAATGCGATCCTCCCCCAGCCACTCAAGGCAGCGCGGTAGCAGCTGCATGGCAGCCGCCTCGTGAGCAATGCCCGTGAGCTCGCCGCTTGCGTCCTTGTCGTAGCCACCGCCCGCTGGCGGCTCGCTGTCGCGCGTGACGCCGAGCGCCTCGAGTGCGCGGCTGTTGAGCCACAGCGTATGGCCGTCGCCCGAATACATAACGCAGGGGCGATCGGGGAATGCCGCATCGAGCGACGCCTTGGTAGGATGCTCGGGCGGGTCCCAACGGTAGTCGCGCCAGCCCTGAGTCACAACCCAAGCGTCGTCGGGCAGGTCCTGGGAAAACTCGAGCGCGTGTTGCACCAGCGCCGCCTCGGACGTGCCCATATCCATGAGCATGTACGGCGAGGAGCCGACCGAGGTATGGAAGAAGTGCAGATGAGCGTCATGGAAACCTGGGCAGACAAACTGCTCGCCGTAGTCGATAACCGGCGTGGCGGCAGGCGCGGCGGCAATCACGTCATCGGGCGCACCGACTGCGACGATACGGTCGCCTGCGATGGCAATCGCCAGCTCGCGGGCGGTATCGATGCCGTCTTGCGCGGTAAAGACGTTCTTGGAGCGGATAATCCGATCGATATGTTGCATGGGCATCCCCATCTCTGGCAGGAAATTCAACACCCCCGAGTGTACTCCCCCGCCCTTGTAACAAAACCCCAAGCGGCAAACGGCAACTTTACCAGCCCTAGCGGCAGGTGGCATACTGGAATGAGCTTGTACGATTTTGCGATAAACCAGCAAGGAGCAAATCGACTATGACGAAGACCAAGGCACAGCAGATTATGGCGGCAACCGAGGTTCGCGCGGCAGACGACGTCACCGCAGCCATCCAAGATATCGCTGCCGAGTTTGAACCCTACATCATTAAGCAGCGCCGCCACTTCCATAAGCACCCGGAGCTGAGCCTCGCCGAGGAACGCACGACATCTGACATCGCCAACCAGCTGGACGCCATGAATATCCCCTACGAGCGTCCCCTTAAGACGGGCCTTGTGGCGACCCTTCGCGGCACCGCGCCCGACGCCTATCGCGAGGACGGCACACCACGCCGCCGCATCCTGCTGCGCGCCGACATCGACGCCCTGCCCGTCACCGAGCAGACCGGCGAAGAGTTCGCCAGCGTCAACGAGGGCTGCATGCACGCCTGCGGCCACGACTGCCATATCGCCATGATGCTCGGCACGCTGCAAATCCTGCGCCATATGACCGACGACATCCACGGCGAAGTCCGCATCGTCTTCCAGCCCAGCGAGGAAAACGGCCAGGGCGCCAAGCTCATGATCGGCACGGGCGTGCTCGACGGCGTCGATGGTGCCTACGCCGCGCATATCTGGAGCGAGGTTGACGCCGGCACCGTAAGCTGCGAGCCCGGTCCGCGCATGGCCAATACCGACTGGTTCCGCATCGACGTCCGCGGCACCTCGTGCCACGGCGCTATGCCCCAGCGCGGCCACGACGCCGTTATGGTTGCCGCTGAGATCGTCAACGCACTGCAGACTATCGTCTCGCGCGAGATTAGCCCCTACGAGCCGGCCGTTATCACCGTCGGTGAGCTGCATGGCGGCACCGCGCGCAATGTTATCGCCGGCACGGCTTACCTCGCCGGCACGGTGCGCACCTACGGCGACTCGACCCACGAGGAAATGCCGGAGCTCATGCGCCGCATCGTGGAGCATACCGCGGCAGCCCTGGGCGCCGAAGCCAAGCTCACCGACTACACCATCGCCAACTACAAAGTCGAAAACGAAGCCGCATCGAGCGAGCGCTGCCGCCAGGCCGTACTCAAATGCCTGGGCCCCGCCGGCGAGGGACATTACCGCGGCACGCTTTCGGGCGAGGACTTTTCGGAGTACCTGCGCCGCGTGCCGGGCGTGCTCGCCTTTGTAGGTGCGCGCAACCCCAAGATTGGCGCCACGTACGCTCAGCATTCCTGCTTTTACAAGATCGACGAGACTGTGCTGGCAAAAGGCTCCATGGTGGCCGCCCAGTATGCCATCGACTTTTTGGCCGAGCCCACGCAAGAGGAGCTCGACGGACCCGCTATCGCCGCGGTCGCCGAGACCAACCCCGACCTCGCCGCCAAGTTGCGTTCTGCTAAGGCCACAGCCGCCGAAGCACGCGACGCCATGCACGACGCCCGCACGGCTCGCCACGCCGCGATCAAGGGCATCCACGATGCACGCGCCGCCGCGCGCCGCGAGGAGAAGCACGACGAGTAGCCGATTCGCGACCGTCTCGCAGTCATAGCCACATCGCGATAACAAAGCGGGGGCGGACGTTTCGACACGTCCGCCCCCGCTCATTTGTCAAGCGCTATTTCTACCGTTTCTACCCCGTCCCCAAATGGCAGGTGGGCTAGATCACGTAGTCGTAGCCTTCG